>JAXDQF010000001.1:0-6259 GCA_034668025.1 Gammaproteobacteria bacterium
AGTCGGCTGCCGACAGCTCGTCTTCGTCGCCCTGAATCGAGGTCTCGGACTGCTCTTCCTCGGCTGCCTTCGCAATTCGCTGGTCGAGGAGCTTCTCGGCGTGGGCAATCCGTTCCTGCAGAGGAAAGTGATTCTGGAAATAGCCGGTCACCTCATCCAGGTGTGAGACGACGGCTTCCATGGCGACCATGCAATCGGCCAACAGGGACAGATCCTGGTTCTGCAGTCCCAGGCCGCTGTTGAATACACGGCGCAACCAATGATCGAGCGGCTCGGCGAGACGAATCCCGTGTCGCGCCTGGGCCATCTTCGAGCTGCCGGATAAAGTGTGGCAGGCCCGATAAACATCTTCGGGAATCGCGTGCGGCTCGGACACACCTTCTTCGCGGTCGAGATACGCACGCACGGTCGCGACGTGATTGGCCGTCTCGCGCGAGTAGATATCACGAAGAACATCATCCGGGCCGGATTGCGAGGCTGCCTCCTCGGCGCCAGCGGAAGCCGGTGATTCTTCCTCCAACACGATCGACTCTTCGGCCGCGGGCTCCTCGGGGAGCAGCAGGTCCAGATTGTCGAGGTCGGCTGCGAGTTTCGCAGCGTTGGGGTCAGAGCCTGAGGATTCCGACTCGGTCAGCTCGGGAGCATCGGAATCTGCGCCGTCCAACTCCGGAACGTTCAGCGAGGAACCGTACGAGCTCGCGCTGAACGACTCGGAAATCGAGGGCGAGGAATCTGCGATCTCTCCGCTCGGCGCTTCCAACAGCGACTCCTCGGCGAGCCCGACGTTGTCGTCGGACAGCGAGCGATTGGAGGTGGTCGAGCCCGTCCGCGTCGAAGTGCCGGCTGGATGGACACTGACAATTGTTTGTGTGTGCGAGTTGCGATCGGCACCCAATGCGCCAGGTGAGGCAGAGCCACCCTGCGCAGCAGCGCCGGTGGAACCAGCCGACCCGGCCAACCCAGCACGGGAAGCGGCACCGGCGACGGACCCAGCAAGGGCGCCAGGCGCGGCGGAACCTGCGGACCCGGCATGCGCGCCAAGGCCGCCGGCATGCGGCGCGGAACCAGTTGACCCAGCTAGGCCGGCGGAGCCAGCCACGCCGGTGGAATCAGCGAACGCGCTAAATCCAGCGGCGGTCCGTGGAGGGTCCATGCCCGTCGCGACTTGGGCGAACGTTGGACCGGGGATTCTAACTGTCGACGATGTTGACGAAGGAGCCGTTGGCGGCGTCGCCGCAGCGGCCTTCGCCGGCGCCATCGGCACAATATTCGGCGCAGTGAACGTCGCCGTACCCGTGTTGGCGGGCGGCGGGATGACCTGGGTGCGGACCGACGCGGCGCTGGCGGCAGCGGAAGCACCGGGTGCAGGTGCGCCGGACGCGGTAGCGCCGGAGGCAGGAAGGGGTTTGCCGGCGGCGAGAGCCGTCGCGCGCGCAGCGATCGACGTGGCATCGACACGGGGCGCACGACCAGTTTCGAGTTGCTCGACGAGCTCGGGCAGTGCGTTTACAGAATCCCGGAGCACCTCAACGATTGGGGGTGAGCGGGTCAGCGTGTTGTCGAGCACGCGATTCAACAGATTTTCAATGGACCAGGCGAACTCGCCCAACTCGCGAGCGCCGACCATTCGGCCGCTGCCCTTGAGGGTGTGGAACGAGCGGCGAACCGTGATGAGCGAGTCGCGCTCCATCGGGTTCTGGTCCCACGCCGGGAAGAACTTCTTGATCTTGGCCAGCTCTTCGTGAGCTTCCTCAATGAAGAGCTTGATCAGTTCCGGATCGGCTGTCTCAGCCAACGGCAGCGCACTGCGGGTGGGCGGCGGTGTCTGGCTGCCCACGAGAGTCGAGCTCGGATCGGTTTCCGCACCAAACACCGAGGAAGGCGAAATCTGGAGAGTCCGCGCGTACGCTGACGGTTCGACCGCAGGCAACGTAGGCAGAGCTGGTGTTTGTTGATGCTCCAGTGCCTGCACACAGGCCTGGGCGTTGTCGAGCATGTACCAGGGGTCGCTGCGTCCCGCCTGGAGCGTTTCCATGTAGTACTCGACGCTGACAATGGCGTCGGCCAGGCGATCCATGAATCCGTGCGGCAGACCCTGCCCGCCTGGCTGCATGACTCGCTTCAACTGTCCGGTCACGCCCTCGATGACTTCAACCGCACGCGCCTTGCCCAACATGAGCAGGCCGGCCTTGAGTCCGCGCATCAAGTCCTGCCAGCTGTCGAGGCCGGCGGCGTCGAGGGTGCCACCGACGTTTTGCGTGATGGCTTCTTTGATACGTGCGAGGTTCAGGATGCACTCGCGGAGAACCGCGGCCTGCACCTGTTGGAATTCGTTGTCTTCAGCCTCTTCGGGCGCTGTCGCGTCCTTCGGACGAATCAGGCCGACGAGTTGGCCGTCGAGGCGATCTTCGACGCTGATGAGAGTGGCGGCGATTTGTACGAGAGTGCCTTCGTCGGGCGGGAGTGTTCCGTCGACAATCTTCTGCAGGCGTTCAGTCTCGACCTGGACGCTGCCACGCAACTCGCCGAGACCCAACACGCCGAGCGTGTCGCCGATCTTGCGGAGCATCTCCACCTGGGAGGCCAGCTCTTTCGGCTGTCCGGCTCCGCGCCGAACGAAGATATCCAACACATCCTTGACCTTGGACAGGTCCTCGCGAATCGCGATGGCCACCGTCTGCATGAGCTTCACGCTCGGTGCGGACAGGTTCTCGCGCTCCTGCTCAATGCTCTCGTCGACGGGCAACAATTCGGACAGACGGAACGAAGCACGGACGGCCATGACACGCGGCCCGGAAGATTCGGCGCGGCCAACGTAATACAGTAGGTTGTTCAGAAGCTCGACGGCAGGAGTCTGCGCATAGCGCGGCTCACCCTGTTCGTATAAGCGTCGGATTTCACGGTCACCTAGACCTAACAGGCGTTTGATGGAGACGCCACCTTCCAGGCCGTTCTCCTGCAAAGCCTCGATGACGGCGCCCGTCACCCACCACAATTGAAAGACCGGCTGACGGGTCGCAATCTGCTCGAGCTTCTGTGCCACGGCGGCCAGAATGTCGAGGTTCTGCTCGATGCGCTCACCGCGAATCCAGCCAATGAGGCCCACCTGAAACCGCGCGCGCAACCGCCGCGCCCACTGCTCAACAGTCAACGGCGGCTCACCGGGCGATGCCGCGACAGGCTGGGCCTGCTTGTCAGACTTGAGGTTGAGCAGCAGCAACGTGCCTTCGGACAACAACGCGCTGCCGCGCACCGCCCGCAGGTCATTCAGAAGTGGAAGCAACACGAGCGCCAGGTCGCGGCCGCCGGCCAGCACCCGCTCGAGATAACTCGGCAGCTGCACCATGGCGCGCATCAGCGCATCGAGACTCTCGGCCTGGCTCTTGCGCTCCGAAGCGGTCTGCAACAGGTAGCTCGCCACCTGCTCCATTTCTTCGGCCAGCAGCGCGGCGCCATAGATTTCGAGGACACGCAGAACACCCTGGACCTGGTGAAGCTCCTGGGTGCAACGCTCGAGCAGATTGACGTTGTCAGGCTGCTCGACGTAGTTCTCGAGAGCTGTACGCGCCTCCGCGAGCGTGACGTTCAGCTCGCGACCGACGAAATCCAGCGTCTGGGAAGCGACTTCCGGCATGAAAAGCTCTCGACCGGTATCAGGTGCCGCCGAGCGCCGAAGCGTGGCGCACGGTGGGAGTGGACTTGGTGTCGTCTAGGCGTTTGAAGGCTCCGGTGGCGCCAATCGGCTCGGTGGTCGTGCCCGGCAAGCGGAAACCCGCTGCGGCTTTTCGCAGGCCGGCTGACAGCTCGGCCAGTTTCGCGATAGCGGCCGAGGTGGCGTTGGTGGATTCTGCAGTCTGGGCACTGATCTCCTTCAAAACCTGCATGTTGCGCGCAATGTTCTGGGCCGCGCCCGTCTGTTGGCGCGAGCTGCCGGATATGTTCTGCACCAGGCTGGCAATCTGGTTCGACACCTGCTCGATCTCCTCCAGGGCGGCGCCCGCGTTCTCAGCAAGCAGCGCTCCACCCACGACATCGGTCGTACTGCGCTCCATCGAGACGACCGCCTCGTTCGTATCCGTTTGAATCGTGCGCACCAGCACTTCAATCTGCTTGGTCGCATTGGCAGCCCGCTCCGCGAGCCGCTGCACTTCGTCCGCCACCACCGCAAAGCCGCGACCGGCCTCGCCGGCCATCGAGGCCTGGATGGAGGCATTGAGTGCCAGAATATTCGTCTGCTCGGCAATATCGTTGATCAGCTCGACGATGTTGCCAATCTCCTGTGAACTTTCACCCAGGCGCTTGATGCGCTTCGACGTCTCCTGGATGGTCTCACGAATCGTATTCATGCCGTCGATGGTGCGCCGCACGGCATCGCCGCCCTTGTGCGCCACTTCCACCGAGTGCCTGGCAACGTCCGCGGCACGCTCCGCGTTACCTGACACTTCTTCAGCCGACGCGGCCATTCCACCTGCCGACTCGGTCGCCGAGGCGATCTGTTTGGACTGGGCGCCGCTGGCCTTCGCCAGGTGACCGGAGAGTGCCTGCGTCTGCCGGGTGGCACTGTCCAGCTGGATCGCCGACTGGTTGATGGTCGTGACCAGCCCGCGCAGGGCATCCACTGCGTAGTTGATAGAGTCGGCTATTGCGCCGGTAATGTCTTCCGTGACCGTTGCCTGTACGGTCAGGTCGCCGTCCGCCAGGCTCGACAGCTCATCGAGCAACCGCAGGATGGCCTGCTGGTTACGGTCGTTTTCCTTGCGTTGGGTCTCTACCGCCAGGCGTTGATGATCGACGGTCTGGCGCAACCGCGAAGCGGCGACGAGGCAGACCAGAACGAACAACAGTGCAATGGCAGCAATCGCGAGGGGAATCCACTTGGGTGCCTTGCCTGTCTCCGCAACCGGAGCCGCTGACGTTCCCTCAGCAGCAAGCGCACGCGCGTCTGTCGTAACAGCCCGCGCCGCAGTCTGTGCTGCAGGCAATGCCGGAGCCGCAGCCACCGCTCGACGCACGGCGGAATTGAGATCTGTATAGAGGGAGTCGAGGGTCTTCAGGCGCTTCTCACCTTCGGCACCGGTCAATCGCGGCAGTCCCAGACTCGGGCTGGTACCCATCAAACCCTGAATGACCTGACCCAGGTAATCGACGCTTTCTGCCAGCCGTTGCGCGGCCTGGCTGGGATTTGCAGCCCCCGCAGCCAACGCTGTTACGTCGAGCTGCAGCCGTTGAGCACGCAACTCAAACCGCTCCAGGGTGCGTGTTGCATTCTCGAGGTTGGGGCCGGACAGGCCGCTCGCAACCGCCGACACTTCGGCCAGTAATTTCGGGACCAATACGCGCGTGTCGCGAGCTGCTCCACTGGCGTCGGTCAAAGAGCTCTGAGCCGTCAACACCGCTGCGGAGTTGGCCAGCAGTCGAGCGAAGCGCGGATCCTTTGTATAGGGCGACCCTGCATCCCGCGCAGCGTCTTCCTTGAGTTGGCGCAGCTGATTCTGGAATGCGTTGAGCCCGGCCTCATCGCCGCCAACGGCGTTTTCAGCGTCGATGGCCAGTCCGTAGAGCGAATCCGCTGGAACCGTTGGAGCCGGCGGCGCGCTGCTGCGGCCCCCGATGGTGAAAAAGGCGATACCACTCGCCAGGACCAGCACGGCTACCAGTGCCAGCAGGGCTGTGAGACCTCCGCCGACTCGCGGCGCTACCGATGCGGTCGTCATGCGGCGGCCTCGGAGAATGCCGAGCTTTCGAGCACGGCCCTGAGATTGAGAACGGGCCACTGTTCGGCGGCGCGTTTGAAGGCGCCCGCGAGATAGCGCTCACAGCGCGCCACCGTCGGTGGTGCATCGCCGGAGAACTCACCCTCGGCGAATCGCCGGAAACCCAGCACTTCATCCACTAGCAGTCCGGCGGGAATTTCCCGATGGTTCACTACGACGATGCGTGTGTTACGGGTCAGCGGCGTCATGCCACTTCCCAGAAAAAGGCGCAAATCGATGATTGGCAGAAGCTGTCCTCGGACATTCGCAAGTCCCTTTATCCAAGTCTTGGCGCCGGGCACGCGAGTCATGCTCGCCGGTACTCCCAACACCTCGCGCGTTTCCTCGCGTGCGACCAGGTACAGGTCCCCGGCCATCCGCAGCGCTACTCCAACCCATTCCTTACCGGCCGCGCCTTCCTGGCTGACCTGCGCGGAGACCGCGCGGCCTCGCCGCTCCAGCTCAGCCAGCAGATCAAAAGGGCGGTCGCGAAGCGACTTCAGTGG
>JAXDQF010000002.1:0-5692 GCA_034668025.1 Gammaproteobacteria bacterium
CATCGGCGTCGGCGTGGCGGGGTCGATTGTCGAATCCCCAGGCTTCGGTCGCTCCGTGAGCCAGCAGGGCATCCGCGTAATGAGCGTCACCGCTCGCATCGGCAAAGTGGCTGAGGCCGATATAGAAGGCGGCCTGAATCCAATCGCGGGGCGACTGCGTGTCGTGGCGATGGGCTTCGAGGGCCACGTAATCGAAATTATCCATGTGGGCCAACTGCCAGTCGGCCACCCGGGATCCCACTTCGCGGACACCCGCGGCTCGCTCGCGGGGTTGCGCGGTCATCGCAGTGGCTGAGAACAGGGCAATCGCGGCAGCCCACCCTCCCAGCGCCCAAACTCGTCTCAGCTTCATGCTATGCCAGACCCCCTCACGTTCGGCATGACCAGTTGCTTGCCCCCGCCGAGAGCTTAGTTGACCAGTTCCCGGAGCGTTTGACCAGTGGTTGGTGCGAGGCATCATCGAGACAAATCCCTGTCTTCCGTAACCCACTGATTTTAGAACTCAGTGTGAAAAATGAGAACCTGTAAGGCCGTACATACTTGACAAGCTACGACCTTATTGGGCATTTTGGTCTTACCAAATTACAGGACATAGGGCTTTCTGGCTATACCAATTTGTCCGATTGGCGTTTCAGCCCGCGCATGGCGCGCGGGTGCATAGGAGGGGGTTAATGAACAGGTCTCAACGTGCCGTGTCGGCATCGCCGGTTGCAATTGCGGTTGCAGCTATTCTTGGCAACTCGGCAGCTGGCTTGGCGCACGCCGAGGACGCACCTTTGCCGGGCAGTTTGCAGCTGGAAGAAGTGCTAGTAACCGCGACCAAACGCTCGGAGAGTCTCCAGAGCGTACCGGTGTCAGTCACCGCATTAACCGCGGGTGTGTTGGAACGCGGAAACACCCGCGAGTTGGGCGACTTGGTGAAGCTGTCACCCGGGTTGACGATCGCTTACGGCTCGCAACCGGGCAACTTCGCCATCAGCATGCGCGGCATCGGTACCTTTTCTAACGGTATCGCTGTCGAATCGGACGTCGCGGTAGTCGTAGACGACGTCCCATACGGCTTCCAGGCGGCCGCTTTCCAGGACTTGATCGATGTCGACCGCGTAGAGGTGCTGCGCGGTCCGCAGAGCACACTGTTTGGTAAGAGTGCCATCGCCGGTGTTCTCAACATCGTCACCGCTGCTCCAACCCATGAGTGGACTGGCAAGGCGAGCGTCCTGGCCACCAACGATTCGGAGAAGCGCGGCAGCTTCACGGTCTCTGGACCGCTCAGTGACACTGTCCGTGTACGCCTCACCGTCTCGGACAGCGACTACGACGGCAACATCAAGAACATTACGACTGGCCGGAAGATAAATGGCAGCTCGGGTCTGACGGCCACGGGTAAAATTGAATGGACGCCCACTGATAATCTGACTTTCAGCCTGGCGCCCCGCTTCAACCGCAATGAATCCACCTGCTGCGCCAGCCCGCTCACTTCCCTGACACCCGGCCTGTTCTACCAGGGCGAGCCGGGCTTCCCGGCGTCAACCGTGTTGGCGGGCATCCCGATTGGTCCGGGCAATCATTACATCCGCAATGACACTCGCCCCAACGGGGGCGATACGAAGACCACCGGCGCGACCGGCCGGGTCGACTATCATTTCGATGACAGCTCGTTCATGAAGGGCCACAGCTTCTCGTCCATCACCTCGATCGATCATTGGAGAATGTTCGATTACCAGGACATCGACGGCCTGGACGCGCCCTTTCTGCTGGGCTTCCCCGTATCAGCGCCGTCGGGAATCAACAGCGGAGCGGCGATTCGCGGCTACTTCCACGAGAAGTCTTACACGCAGGAATTTCGCCTGACCTCACCGGATGACACTCGACTGCGCTATGTCACCGGCCTGTGGTTCGCCCGGAACGACCTGGACCGGTACCTGGGACGCGGTCCTGTGTTGCAGCAGGCCAGTTACCTCGCAAAGACCAGCAACGAGAATTACGCGGTCTTCACCAACGCGACCTACGACCTGACGGAGAAATTCGGGCTCGTCGCCGGCCTGCGTTTCAACAAGCAGAAAATTGATTATACCTTTGACAACTACAACGTGACTCCCAACGCGCATTTTGGCGGCGCCAACCAGGAGAACTCCGTCACGGGCAAGGGCGGCATCCAGTACAAATGGACGCCGGACATCATGACGTTTGCCACGTATTCCACGGGCTACAAGGGCCAGGCCTACGATCTCGTGAGCACCTTCAACGCGCGCGTGGCCTCGCACATGCCGGTGCCCCACGAGACCGCGAAGAATTACGAAGTGGGACTGAAGAGCAGCCTGTTCGATCGGCGCGTGTATTTCGACCTGACTCTGTTCCATTCGGATTTCTACGGGTTCCAGACCTCGGTTACCCAAACCCTGCCGGATGGCACCTTCCTGACGTCCCTCAACAGCGTGGGTCACCTGAAAACCCAGGGTGTGGAAGTGGACACCGCCGCCAAGGTGACCACCAACTTCCAATTGAACGGCTCCCTCGCGTACACCGAGGCTACCGTGGCTGAATTCCCCAATGGCCCCTGCTACAACAATCCGAGTCAGACTCTCGCGCAGGGCTGCTATGTGGACGCTACCAACAGCAGGGTGCAGGACCTGAGGGGCAAGCCGCTGAACAGCGTGCCGAAGTGGAAAGGCAACATTGGCGGCGAATACGATCAGCCGCTGGGCTCGCTACCGTTTGGAGCGTTCGCCACCTTCGCCTACCGGATCCAGAGCAAGGTCAACTTCTCGCTGAGCCAGGACCCCCGGACGATCCAGGGCGGCTACGGCATTGCGGATTTCGGCGTCGGAATCAACGACAACAACGGTCACTACAAGGTGACCGCCTTTATCGACAACGCATTTGACAAGAACTATGCGACCAGTATCGGTAACGGCCCGGCAGGCTTCAGCGCCCCCGGTGTGATCCCTTTGGGCACGAGCTGGACACCGGCGCGCGACTCGTTTCGTTACTTCGGCGCCCGTATCGATGTGAGCTTCTGAGAAGGAGCTGACCTGGAGCTGTCAGCGTGTTGGTCCGCCACCATCCCCCTGCGCGCGAGGTGGACCAGCACGTTGGCAGCGGCCAGCGCTTTGAGAGCCTCTCTCTCCCGGGCCACGGAAGGCCCATGGAGTTTCAGCTATTAGCGACGGCTGCGCGCCGCGCCAGATTCGGGTATTCGGGCCGCCACTGCCGCCCGGGACTCTTCAGGTGTTCGCGCTGGATGCGCGCCGCTCAATTTCCTCACGCTTGGACGCGAGCCGCTCGCGGGTCTGCTCCAACTCCTGCAGCTCCGCTGTGTGCAGCAGGTTTTCGATCAGCCCGCCCAAGTGAGCCTGCATTGCCGTCCGCGCCGCCTTTGGATCGCGGGTTCGCAAGCTCTCAATGATGTCCTGGTGTTCGTCGTTTAAAGGCCGGCGACGCACGTCCCGCGCCCGTTCCAACATCTGCATGCACAGGGGCGACTTGTAACGCAGGTCCCAGGTGTTCTCCACGACCCGCACGATCGCGGTATTACGTGTCGCCCGGGCAATCGTCGTATGAAACTGGCGATCCGCCAACTCGCTCTGTTCCTTGGTCGCCTTCTCGTTGTTCATTTCGGCGACCAGCGATTCCAGGTAGGCGAGCTCTTCGTCGGTGATCAAAGTAGCCGCCAGCGCAGCGACCTCGCCCTCAAACAGCCGCCGCGCCTCAGCCTGGTCGAACGCGCCAATATCGAGCTCGCGTGCAGGTGCAGGTGCAGCAACACTCGGCCGGCGAACGTATACCCCCGACCCCTGCCGGGATTCGAGCAACCCACGCATCTCCAGCGCAATGACGGCGCGCCGCACAGTAGGTCGGCTGACCCCAAATTCTTCGGCCAGATCACGCTCCGAAGCCAGTCGCTGACCGGGTTGATATCGCCCTTCCGCGATCGCCCGTTCAATGGTCGCTGCCACCTGCTGGTAAAGACGGGCTGTATTGGCTGTCGGGGCGGACATTGTGTTCCCTAGTGTACGCCGTTGTCATCGTGGCGCGCATCCCTCAAGATTCGCTGCAAATTCCCTAGAACCACTCAAAGGCACTCCGTGTTGGATCTAACGACGCTGTCCGCGCACAAATTGTCATCTACATCAAAAGGTGTGCCCGACATACTGGATGGCGTCACTATTGAGGATGCTCCAGGACGCGGCCTCAACCTGCTAAAGCAGCCATTTCCCGCACCCGTAGCGGTGCTGCGCCAGAGCGCCATCCGCGCCAACATTGAGCTCATGCGGCGCTACACGCAGTCGGTAGGTGTCGAGCTGGCTCCCCATGGAAAGACGACAATGGCCCCGCAGTTGTTCGACATGCAACTCGCGGCAGGCGCCTGGGGAATAACCTGCGCTACGGCCGCCCATTTACGACTGTATCGGCGGTTCGGAGTTCCTCGGGTCATTATGGCGAATCAACTGCTGGACGCCGATTCCATTCAGTTCGTCGCACGCCAACTGGCCGAAGATCCCGGTTTCGAGTTCTACGGCATCGTCGATTCCGTTGCCGGCGCGCGCCGTTACTTCGACGTCCTATCGAGGTTGCCGCGTGGCCGCCCAGTCAATCTGTTGCTCGAAGTCGGTGCAGCGGGTGGCCGTACCGGTGTGCGGACAGTCGCTGATGCCGTAGCGGTGGGCAAGGAGATCGCCGAGATGAGCGACACCGGCGGCTCCTTACGCTTGGCGGGAATCGAAGCGTTCGAAGGAATCTTTGCCGGCAGCCCGCGTGAGGCCGAGACAAGTGTCACGTCCTTCATGGAGCGGGTGAGCGAAGTCGCCCGGCACTGCGACGGTAACGACGCTTTTCGCGACAGCGAAGTCGTTCTGACAGCGGGAGGATCGGCGCATTTTGACCAGGTCGTGAAAGCGCTGAAGGCGATCCAACTGTCGCGGCAAACGAAGGTGGTGCTGCGGTCGGGGTGTTACATCACACACGACCACGGCTTCTACGCGGCCGCGCTCGATCGACTTCGCGAGCGCAGCGCGGGTACCGACAGCGTGTTTGTTGAGAGGGGCTTTGAGCCGGCGTTGGAACTGTGGACTACGGTGCAATCCCTGCCGGAAGCCGGGCTCGCCATCATTGCATTGGGCAAACGCGATGTGTCGTTCGATATGGGGTTACCGGTGCCGCTGAAGCACCTTGCGGGCGGCGGCGGCAATTCGCCGCTCGGTGGCGCGTCGCCGGTGAGCATCCGCGGCAAGGGTGAGATTGCCAGGCTCAACGACCATCACGGCTACCTGAAGTTCACGGGGCTCAATCTCGCCGTGGGGGACCGGATCGCGGTGGGCATTTCGCATCCGTGCACTACGTTTGACCGGTGGGAATATTTGTATGTTGTGGATGATCAGTATGATGTTGTTTCGGTAGTGCGGACTTATTTTTGACGGTCCGGCCGGGCGCCCCCGAGGCGGCTGCGCCTACTACGCGCCGGAGCTTGCCCGCACGGGTACGTGGGCGCAGTCAGCCGTGTCGCATGCCGGATTCGAGACGGATACCCAGCGGGAGAAACTTCACCAGTAGGTGCAGGACGAGCGGGACGAGCACGAGATCGTCAACCACGCCCAGCGCCGGAATCGCAAAATTGAGCGGCTCGAACGCATACAGTGCAATCACGATGGCGGCAGGCCACAGCCAGATCGGCCGATGAGGATGTCGAAGCGCA
>JAXDQF010000003.1:0-10058 GCA_034668025.1 Gammaproteobacteria bacterium
TGAAGCGCGGCCCCAACCCTTGAGAATCCGGGCTGTTGACGGCGTCGACCTCCAGGAACCGGTCGAGGCCGTCCTCGAAAAACTCCAGTACTCCCTGCGGGGTATTGGCGGTGACGGAGGCCAGCGGCAACGGGCTGGTGGCCGTTGCGCCCGTCTGACCATTGACGGCGCCCGCCCGGACTCCCGGGTCGGTTTGCGCGGAAGCGGCTGAAATCATTAATAAACCCACGGCAAACGCCGCCGGCTGTTGGATGCGCGACATGTTGGATACTCCCTGACCCTCCCGATTGGAGGGGGCGTTAGACTCAGTCAAGGAGCGCGTGCAACGGAATAGTCCGTGAGATCCAGCACTGTTGGGTTCATGGGGGTCTGGATCTTTGGATCTATGGCGCGCGCGCGAAGGGTCACGAATCACTCGTCAACGGCTCACCCGCCAAGTTCTGTGCATGGGCATACAGCAGGGAGATCGCTTCCGTGCGCCGATGGATTCCCAACTTGGCGAGGATGCTGTGGACGTGGTTCTTCACGGTCGGCAGCTCGATCCCCAGCGAGCGGGAAATCATCTTGTTGGACATGCCCTGCTGCAGCAGGCGCAGTATTTGCGATTCACGCGCGGTCAGGGCGTTCGGGGCGCTGCCATTGGCACGTTCGGTGGACAGCGCGGCGATCCGCCTGAACAGGGAACCGGCGATTTTGGGGGAGCAGTGGACTTCGCCGCGGGCGGTCGCCTCCACGGCTTCCAGCATGTCAGTAATGGAAGCGTCGCGGGTCACGTAGCCGGCGATCCCGAGTTGGGCGCAGTTCAATACTTCAGCTTCGTTTTCCGCCATGCCGAGCGCGACGATGCGGCTCGCGCCCGCAAAGCGTCCCAGTTGCCGGGCCACCGAGAATGCATCGCTCATGGCCATATCCAGCAACGCGATGTCGGGCGCCAGCCGGTGCACCTGCTCGACTGCGTCTGCAGCCGAGTCGGCCACACCAACAAGCGTCATTTGCTCTTTAGCTTGCTCGAGGACCCGTCCGAGGGCCTCCCGGTACAGGCGTATGTGGCTCGCGACCAGGACGCGAATCCCCATGATGTGACCTCCCCAATGCGCGCTATTCCATGCGCCGGCGCAGTAAATCACGCCGATCGGGCGAGTTGTCAATAGACCTTACGTCAGTCCAACATGTAAGTGCCCGGAATCCTAACGGTTAGTGACCGTTCCTGTCGTTTGATTGTTGTAATTGCGAGACGCACGGCAGATACCTCCCGCCTGTCGCTCTCATTTGACACCCGGCATGAGACGTTTCAGCCATGGGGTCAACAGCAACATCAGGCCGCCACCGAGGGCGCCCCACCAGAATATCTTCAAAAACAAGGCCGGCAGCGATTCGAGGTTGCTGGCGTCATAATCTCCTGATAAACGGCCGGCAAGGTTGGTGCCCAGGGCCGTGGCCATGAACCAGACTCCCAACACCTGGCCCACGAATCGTGTTGGAACGAGCTTGGTCATGGAGGACAACCCGACGGGCGACAGACACAACTCGCCCCACGAATGCAGCAGGTAGGTGGCCACCAGCCAGGTCATCGCAACCTTCTGACCCGCGAGCACGTAGCCCGCGGCCACGTACATCACCAGGAAACCCAGGCCCAGGAATATGAGTCCGGCCGCGAATTTGGCGGGCGCGGACAAATCCCGGTTGCGTCGCCCGAGAATCAGCCAAAGTCCCGCCAGTACGGGCGCGAAGATGATGATGAGGAGGGGATTCACGGCTTGCAGCACGCCTGCGGGCACTTCCCACTCGAAAAGGTGCCTGTCGGTGTAGCGCTGTGCGAACAGGTTGAACGACGCGCCCATCTGCTCGTAGCCGGCGAAGAAAATGGCACAACCGACGAACAGAGCGACCAGCACCCAGGCGCGGTTGCGCTCTTCATGGGTCAGGCCGGCGAAGAACAGCAGGTAAGTGAAGTACGCGAACGCCAGGATTCCGATCAACCCACTGGTCGCGGCGGAGATTGCATTGGCGTTCAGGTTGATTGTGCCCGTGACGGCCAACGCCGCGACGGCCGCGATGGCGGCGAGAAAGACCACGATGGGGAGCCAGGACCCGCGCTCGGCATCCGCTGCCAGCGCCACGCCGCAAGTACCCAGGTACCGGCGCGTTTTCAGGAATTGTACCAATCCCAACAGCATGCCCACGGCGGGCAACGCGAAGCCCCAGTGCCAACCGAATTTCGCGGCAAACAGCGGCACGAGCAGGGAGCCGAGAAACGAGCCCAAGTTGATTCCCATGTAGTAAATCGAGAACCCGGCATCGCGCCGTGAGCCCCCTTCGGGATACAGCTGGGCCACGATGGCACTGATGTTGGGTTTCAGCAGGCCGACACCGAACACGTTGATCAGCAGGCCCAGAAAGAAAACCTGGGGCGTACCCGAGATCAACGTCGCATTGCCGATCATGATGAGCACGCCACCGGCCAGCACGGCGCGCTGTTGGCCGATCAGGCGGTCGGCAATGTAGCCACCGAGCAGTGCGAGCAGGTAGCCGCAGCCCAGGTACAGTCCATAAATGGAGCTTGCGGTCCGGTCGTCTATTCCCAGACCCCCATGGGAAATGGCATCGACCATGAAGAGGATCAGCATCGCCCGCATGCCGTAGTAGGTGAAGCGCTCCCACATCTCGGTGAAGAACAGTGTGTAGAGGCCGCGCGGCTGGCCAAAAAGCTCGCGCTCGGCAGGCATGCCCCGGACTGCAGATTCGAGGGTCTGACTCATGCGTTCTCACCTGGGGGCCACGTACGGACGAAGAGAGTCTCCGGGGAGATCCGATTCCGCCCGCGACTAAGGGTTTTTTACGAAACTTCGATTTCTTTGCTGTCGGACGTCTCGCGTCGCATCTTCAGCATGATGCGGGCCATCACCAGCCCGCCTTCGTACAGCAGGTACATCGGCACGGCCATGATGGATTGTGAGACGACATCCGGAGGGGTCAGGAGTGCTGCGACGACGAAACAGCCGATGAGCACGTAACGACGGCTTTCCCTCAGCTTCTCCAGTCTCACAACACCCGTCAGCACGAGCAGCACCACGGCAACCGGCACTTCGAATGCGGCCCCGAATGCCAGAAACATCGTGATGACGAAGTCGAGATAGGCGTTGATGTCGGTCATCATTGTAACGCCGTGCGGCGTGGAGGCGGCGAAGAACTGGAACATCACGGGGAAAACAAAGAAGTAAGCAAACACAACCCCGACATAGAACAACAATATCGAGGAAATGAGCAGCGGCACCGCAAAGCGCTTCTCGTGCCGGTACAGGCCGGGAGCCACGAAGGCCCACAGCTGGTAGATGATGACCGGCATGGCCAGGAATGCGGCCACGAACAGTGAGAGTTTGAATGGCGTGGTGAAGGGCGACATGACCGTCGTCGCAATCAACTGCGTGCCCTTCGGCAGTTTTTCCTTCAGCGGCGTGGCAACGAACGTAAAGATCTGGTTCGAATAGAACATGCACGGCAGGAACACCAATCCCACCGCGACCATCGCACGGATCAGCCGGTCTCGCAGCTCCAGCAGGTGCGAGATCAGCGTCCCTTCTGCCAGCTTCTCAGGTTCCTCGCTCATGGGAGGGAGCATACGCCGCGGCGGTGGGTGTCTGAGCCGGCTCGTTTGTCGGGGTTACACCGCCGACCCAGTCCTGCTGGCCGGATTTAACTGCCGGGGGTTCATCGGTGGGTGACGGGAGGGGCCGCCCTTCCGAATCGGTCGGATGAGCATGGGAATAGTGATCCGGGTACACCGGCTGCTCAGCCTGTGCCAGCGGTTCAGGCAGTGCGTCGGCTACCGGGGGCGGGTCGGCCACCAGCGGCGGTGAGACTTCAGCGGTCGATGCGGGAGGCAGCGGTACTGCAGGTGGTGGTATCGCGGCTGCGGCGGGCGGGGTCACAGCGGGAGGCCTGGCCTTGCGGGCCTCTTCAAAATTGACCTCTTCCTCCAATTGTTCGCGAAACTGCCGCGCCATGCCCCGGGCACGGCCTATCCAGCGGCCCACCTGGGCCGCTACGCGAGGCAGCTTCTCGGGCCCCAGCACCACGAGTGCCAGGCCAAAAATGAGAACGATCTCTCCGAAACCAATGTCGAGCACGCGTCCGCAGTCCCGTAGATCTCAGACGCTCCGGTCGGATTTCTGGCTGGTTTCCGGAGCCGCTTTCCGGGCTTCAGCAAACTCAGCATCCGTACCTTGAGGTGGAATCCGCCGCGGCGGATTGAGCTCCTCGTCCTCACCGTCGCTCATCGATTTCTTGAAGCCGCGTACAGCGGCGCCGAGGTCTGATCCAATCGTGCGCAGCTTCTTGGCGCCAAACACCAAAAGCACGACGAGCAGGATCACTACCAGCTCCCGCATCCCAATACCCATAAGCTTCAACTCCCGCTTGAGGTCCGCAGAAAAAGCCCACGGATCATAGGACAAATGAGCCCCACGGACCCAGAAAGTTCGCGCAATTCGCTAGCTGTCCACATTTGCGGCCATCGTCTCGAGCCAGAACGTCACTGGACCGTCATTGACTAGCGACACTTGCATATTGGCCCCGAATACGCCCGCCGCCACAGAGGCGTGAGAAGCCCTTGCGCGCGCCAGGAGATGGTCGAACAGGCGCCGCGCCTCATCCGGTGCGGCGGCTGTACTGAAGCCGGCCCGGGTTCCTTTATGAGTGTCGGCAGCGAGCGTGAATTGGGGGACCAGCAGCAGCTCGCCCTGGATGTCGCGCAGCGATAGATTCATCTTTCCCTGCTCATCGGGAAAGATGCGATACGTCAGAAGCCGCTCCAGCAGTCGGTCGGCCGAAAGCGCGTCGTCCCCGCGGCGCACACCGATGAGGGCCAGGATTCCGCGGCCAATTGCGCCCACCGTCTCAGAGTCGACCTGAACATCTGCCCGAGTAACGCGCTGAATAAGAGCAATCATGGAACAACCATCGCGACGCCATCCGCTTTGTGTGGCATTTGCCGGGGCGAGAACGTAACATTCGGGGCCGTTTTTGCGTGGGTTTGGAGTGATAGATGGCGCTTCAGTGGCTTCGTTCCGGGATGCGTTCGGGTGTGCTCGTCGCCGCGGTTGTTTGCTCAGGCGTCGCCAGCACTTCGGTGACGGCCCAGGAGCCGGCCCTCCAAGGGAATCCTCAGAAGGGTAAGGAGCTCTCCTATACCTGCCTCGGATGCCACGGCGTCGATGGCTATAAGAATGCCTACCCGAACTACAGCGTCCCCGAGCTCGAAGGCCAGCACCCTGAATACCTGGCAGCCGCGCTGAAAGAGTATCGCGACGGGGACCGCGCGCATCTGACCATGCACTCGCAAGCGTCGACACTCTCCGACCAGGACATCGCCGACGTCGTTGCTTACTTCTCCGGGAAGCAGCTCACCACAGAGGCCAAGCCTGTGGGCGAGGTGCCGGAGGCGGCAAAGATCTGCACCTCGTGCCACGGCCCGAACGGCGTTGGAATCACCTCGCAGTATCCAACACTGGCTGGTCAGCACCCGGACTACATCGTCCGCGCGCTGCAGGAATATAAGCACGGTGGCCGTAAGAACCCGATCATGATGGGCATGGCTGCAACCGTGAAGGATGAGGACATGGCGATCATTGCTGACTACTTCAGCAAGCAGCGCCCGTCGCTCGCCACGGAGAGCCGCCCCTACACGAGCTTCGGTAAAGAAGCCGCCGGCAAGTAACGCCGTCGGCCAGGACGCCGGCGCGATGCCGGCCTCGCCTGCTACTTGGCGGTCTTCAGTTTGTTGAGGAACATCGCCACCGTTTCCAGGTAGACGTCCTCATTGGCTTTCTTGCGAAAGCCATGGCCCTCGTCCTTCGCGGCCAGATACCAGACTTCCGAGCCCTTGCTCCGCATCCGCCACACGATCTGCTGTGCCTCCATCGGTGGCACGCGGGGATCGTTCAGGCCTTCAACGACCAGCAACGGCCGTCGGATGAGCGCAACCTTGTTGACCGGTGAGATCTGATTGAGAAAGGCGCGCATCTTCGGGTCGCGTTCGTCACCGTACTCTGCGCGCCGCAGGTCACGACGATAAGGCGCGGTGTTCTCGAGGAAAGAGACGAAGTTGCTGATGCCCACCTCATCGACGCCGCCCTTCAACCTGTCTCCATAGGCAGCGAGAGCCGCGAGCGCCATGTAGCCACCGTACGAGCCGCCCATCACGGCCACATGGTCGCGATCAAACATCGGCTGCAGTCCCAGCCACACAATCAACGACCCAATATCCTTCACCGCATCCTCGCGCAGCACACCGTTGTCGAGCTTGAGAAACGTCTTCCCGTATCCAGACGAGCCACGCACGTTTGGCTGAATGACCGCGTACCCAAGCTCATCGACAAGGAACTGCACGAAGGGGCTCCAACCCGCACGCGACTGTGATTCGGGGCCACCGTGGATGTCGATGACCACGGGGTGGGGACCGTTGCCGCGAGGCCGATACAAATACGCTGAGATCATGCGTTGACCGCCAGCTACGCGGTCCCACGTCGGGTAACGAACGAGCTCAGCCGGCACGAAGGAGGCCACATCGACCGGCCCCGTCTCGCTTCGCGTCCAACGCTCGAGCGCGTTGTGGTTCAGATCGTAGACATACACGTCGCGCGGTGACTGCGCAGATTCCGCCGAGAAAGCGAGGTGGCGGCCCGTTTTGTCGAAGCGGACGTTGATGATGCGGCCATCGGGCACGCCCACCGGTGCCTGCTCGAGCTTGCCGAGGGTGTCGAGAATCGTCAGCCGGCTGCGGCCGTCTTCGTTTGCAACGTAGGCGACGTAGCGGCCGTCGACGCTGACATCAAAGTCCTCAATGTCCCATGGAATTTTGTCCGTGAGCTTGCGGACCTCGTGCGATACAGGATCGAGATAGCGCAGTTGTCCGAACTCGCCATCTTCGTCCGACGCCATATAGATACCGCGGCCGTCGGGAGCAAACTTGGCTGATTTGATGCCTATCTTGCGTCCGCTGTCATCTACCGGGGTGATAGTTCCGGTGTAGACGTCAGCGATGTATAGATAGCTCTCGTTGATGGAAACGTATTTCCACAGCAGGAGCTTTCGATCGTCCGCTGACCAGTCCAGCGGATACCAGGTGTCCTGCTGGCCACCCGCGACGAGCCGCGGTGCACTCGTCGAGCCAGGGACAGACCCGATATCTACGACGTAGACGTCGTAGCTGATCCCGTCCCGCTCGTTTCCATAAAACGCGACCCGCTTGCCGTCATGCGACCAGATCGGGCTGCCATGCAGGAATTTTCCCTTGGTCAGCTGCTGGACATTCGAGCTGGAGGAGTAGTAATAGACCTGAGCGTTCTCATCACCGCCCTGGTCCTTCAGGAAGACGAATGCGTTGCCTTGTCCGTTGGCAGGGGCAACGCGTGGGGCCCGGGCCGCGCTGACAGGGTCTGGGTAAAAGGTGAGCTGCTCGCGCATGCCGAGGGGCGTGGCAACCCGATGCACCTGTTCGACGTCGCCAAAGCGCGTCGCCACCAGCATCGTGCCATCAGGCAGCCAATCCATGAAAGTGGCCTGGCGTGATTGTCGATACAGTCCCAGGCGTTCGGCGAGTTGGGCGTCACGCGGTGGAATGCTTTCGAAGATGAGGTTGCCGCGCTGCTCGCGCGCGGGGGCTGTTTGCTGAGCCTGAGTCGGAAGTCCCGCCAGCGTCAGTGCCAGCACGCCAGCGGCAGCCGCTGAAGCGGCCAAAGTCGTGGCCAAAGTTGTGGAATCGGTCGCGGAGAGGTTTGGTTTTGCCATCATCTGATCTGATCGGAGGCAAGAAATGGGTCCGAGGTTGCTATGTTGCCCGAAACGCTCCCGTCCATGAACTCAAAGACTGTGAAGCCGAGAATTACTCGACATCCTGACGGAATTTTTGCGGTGGATGCTGAATATGTGCGGCCTGGATACGCCGCTGTGCACATCATTCAGCACAACGGACGGGCCGCATTCGTCGACACAGGAACGAACTACTCGGTTCCTCATCTGCTCGCGGCCCTCGATGAGCTCGGCATCGCGCGCGAATCAGTCGACTACGTGATGCTGACGCACGTTCACATGGACCACGCTGGCGGCGCAGGTTTGCTGATGCAGGAGTTGCCGACTGCGCGCCTGCTAGTTCACCCACGCGGTTTGCCTCACATGGTCGACCCGTCGAAACTGGTCGCTGCGTCACAAGCTGTGTATGGAGAGGATGAGTTTCGCCGGCTATATGGCGACGTGCTGCCGGTTGCCCACGACAGGGTTGTCAGCGTCCCAGATGGATATCGCTGTGATCTGGGCGGCCGCGAGCTGGAACTGATTCATACACCGGGCCACGCGCTGCATCACTACGCCATTGTTGACCGCGCGCATGCAGTCATTTTTTCCGGCGATACGTTTGGAATTTCATATCGAGCCCTCGACACGCCACAGGGGCCGTTCATTCTGCCGACGAGCTCGCCATCGCAGTTCGATCCGGATCAGCTGATCAGTTCTATTGATCGGATGATGTCGTATGCGCCCGATTCCATGTATCTCATGCATTACAGCCGCGTGACCAGTACACCGCGCCTCGCTACCATGCTGAAGTCGCAAATCCGCGAGTTCGTGCGGATCGCGCGCGAGTGTGAAGCCTTGCCGGACGCGCACAACGCAGTCCGCGCCGCGATGATGGAGTTGTGGTTGAAGCTGTTGCAACAGCTGGGAAGTACACTCGCCATCGAGGAAGTGTCGAATTGGCTGGAGACGGACCTGGAGCTGAACGCTCAGGGTCTGCTGATCTGGTTTCGGCGGCAGCAGAAAGAATCAGGAGTGAGATGATGGAGTCGTTCAAGGCGTTTCGGATTCACGAAGAGAGCAAGAAGATCGTCGCGCGATTCGAGCAGCTGAAGCTCGATGACCTTTCACCTGGCGATGTCGTCGTGCGCGTGACGCATTCCGATATCAACTTCAAGGATGTCCTCGCTGCGACCGGCGCAGGAAAAATCCTTCGTCGGTACCCGCTGGTGGGCGGAATCGATTTTGCGGGTGTCGTCGAATCATCCACTGACTCACGCTACGCCGTGGGCGACCCAGTGCTGGTGACCGGATCCGGCCTGTCGGAAACGCATGACGGCGGCTACGCGCAATTTGCTCGCGTTCAGGGTGATTGGGTGATCCCCATGCCTCCCGGTCTCGATGCGGCAAGCGCCATGGCGTTGGGTACAGCCGGTTTCACAGCCGCACTCGCAATTCACCGCATGGAGCGCAACGGTCAGACTCCAGATAAAGGGCCGATTGTTGTTACAGGCGCTTCGGGCGGCGTTGGCAGCGTTGCGATCGACATGCTGGCCGGACGCGGTTACGAAGTCGTGGCCGTGAGTGGCAAAGGCTCCTCTCACGAATATCTGACGACGCTGGGCGCCAAGACCATCCTGCCCCGCCAGGAGCTCGAAATGGGCACGCGCCCTCTCGAGTCGGTCCGCTTTGCCGGCGCCATCGACAACGTGGGCGGTGACATCCTTGCGTGGCTGACGCGGACTGTGGATTTCTGGGGCAACATCGCGAGCATTGGGCAGACGGGCGGTGCCAAGCTCGAGACCACCGTGATGCCGTTCATTCTGCGCGGCATCAGCCTGCTCGGTATCAATTCATCGGCGACCCTGCGTCCTATGCGGCTCGAGGTGTGGAACCGAATCGCGACTGACCTGAAGCCCCGTCACCTGGATCGCATTGTCACGCGGACAATTTCATTTGATGATTTACCGGGCGCCTTCGCTGCCTATCTGGAAGGGGGCGTGACAGGCCGGACCGTGGTAGAAATTTCCGACGCTACGCGCGGGTAGCCATCCTACCGACGAGTTAACTTCGGGCGGTGCTGCGTACTAGAATGGTCGGACTCACGCGAGGTCTACGCCATGTCTGAAGCACCAACGACTGCCCCTAAAGCCAAGAAGTCTGTCGCGCTGTCCGGGATCACGGCCGGCAACACGGCGTTGTGTACGGTGGGGGTGACGGGCAATGACCTGCATTACCGTGGGTACGACATCCTCGAGATCGCCAATACC
>JAXDQF010000004.1:0-7255 GCA_034668025.1 Gammaproteobacteria bacterium
CCCATCGATTGATCTTGTGTTTTCTGCGGCATTTGAGCGAGGCGGAGGCGCTCGAGACCTTGAGTCAGGCGCTGCCTCACTCGGGAGTCATCGCGGCCGTGGGACTCGACTCATCCGAGTTGGGACACCCGCCGTCAAAGTTTGCCACAGTCTTCGAGCGCGCGCGGCAAGAAGGTTTCCTCACGGTGGCGCACGCTGGTGAGGAAGGACCTCCTGCCTACGTGCACGAGGCGCTGGATCTGCTCCAGGTGAGTCGGATCGATCATGGCGTGCGCAGCGACGAGGACCCGGCGTTGCTTGCACGGCTGGTGCGGGACCGCGTGCCCCTGACAGTCTGTCCGCTGTCGAATGTCATGCTCAGGGTCTTCGACACCATGGCGGATCACAATCTCAAACGGCTGTTGGATGTGGGTGTTCTGGTCACAGTGAACTCCGACGACCCCGCGTATTTCGGGGGCTATGTCGTGGAGAACTACCTGGCCGTGCACAGCGCGCTGGGCTTGTCCAAGGCGGACCTGGCACAGTTGGCGCGCAATTCGATTGAGGCGGCGTTTCTGTCCGACGACGCGAAACGCAGCTGGCTCGCGAAAATCGACGGGGTCGCGTAGACGGGGTCGCCGCCGCGAGTTGAGTTGTCCCCCTACTCCAACTCAAAGAAACGGGCGTCCACCGGCTTGTTCGCCAGGATCTCTTCCCGGCTCAGTCCTTGAATCTCGTGCGGGAATACCAGCCAGGTGTCCGTCGACTTGATGAAATAATCGGGGGTGAGGCTGCTGCGGTTGCGCGCCGGTTTGTAGTACACCGTGGCGATCCGGATGGTGCCGGGCAGGTTGCGACGACAGCGCTGCCGCAGCTCGTTCATCACCGCCTCGAGGCTCCGACCGGAGTCGAATACGTCATCGATCAACAACAATCGGTCGTGCTCCTCCAGGCGTGATACCAGGTAGTCGAGCGCGTGCACGCGGACGGACTTGGCCTGTTGGTCGATGCCCACGTACGAGGAGGTTCGGATGGGAATGTGATCGACGATGACCCCGTGATACTCCAGCACCTCCTGTACGGTGATGCCGATGGGGGCGCCACCGCGCCAAATGGCGACCAGGAAAGTGGGCCTGAAGCCGCTGCGCAGGACATTCATGGCCAATTCCATGGAATCGCGCAGCAGTGAGTTGGCCGAAATGAAAATTTTCTCGACAGGGGGTTCGCTCGTCATGCGGCGATTCTAGACCGATCAGCCCGCCGCTGCTGCGGATGTCTTACGAGACAGGAGGCGCTCCGCCTTCGCTGCTGCGGCGCTCGACAAACTCCGTCAGGGCCTGTGCCACGCCCGGGTCGATTTCCGGCGGCTGGAAGTTGGCGATGGTCTGGCGGGCGATATCGCCGGCACGCTGGGTCGCTGTCTTGGCTCCATCGTCCGACCACGCGCCGAAATTCCGCCAGTCTGAGACGAGTGGGCTGTAAAAGGCGTCACGGTAGCGTTCCATCGTGTGAGCCGTGGCGAAGAAGTGGCCGCCCGGGCCTGCCTCGACTACCGCCGACACGCCAACCTCGTCGGGAGTCGCGAGCACCGGCTGAAAGATCTCCGCGAACATCTGCAGCATCTCGACATCGAGGATGTATTTCTCCGCCGACGCGGTCAGCCCGCCCTCGAGCCATCCGGCGGAGTGCAGAATGAAATGACAGCCGCCGAGGAGGGCCCCCCACAGGCTCATCTGGGATTCATACGCCGCCTGTGCATCCGGAGCATTGGAGGCTGTCGCGCTCGAGCAGCGCCACGGTACGCTGATGTGCCGTGCAAGTTGGCCTGCACCGAACGCCGCCTTGGTGTATTCGGGAGTACCGAAAGCCGGCGATCCCGACTTCATGTCGACGTTCGATGTGAAGCTTCCGTACATGACCGGCGCGCCCGGGCGGATGATCTGTGCCAGCGTAATTCCGAACAACGCCTCAGCGTGAGCGAGTGTCAACGCGCCGGCGATTGTGATGGGCGCCATGGCCCCTGCCAGCGTAAACGGCGTGATGATCACCAACTGGCCCCGCGAGGCGAATTTGATGATTCCGTCGGTCATCGGCAGATCCAGCTGCAACGGCGAGTTGGTGTTGCAGATGGTGTAGCAGTGCGCCTCTCGCTCAAACGCTGCTTCGTCGATTCCGTGGGCGATTCGCAGCATCGCGAAGGAGTCTTCGAGCTGGCCGTCGCCGCGGCAATAGAAGTACGGAACCTTGTCACCCAGGGTCAACTGCGCGTGGGAGGTCTCGAGATGCCGCACCGGCATGGGGACATCCTGCGGCTCGACCATCTGACCGAGCACGTGCATGACGTCGAATGCCTGCGAGAGTTTCACGAAGTCGCGAAAGTCAGCCATGGAGCCAGTGTGTTTGGCGCCCTGCGACTCGAGCACGCCCGGTGGGCCTGCGACCGGCGCAAACACCACGTGGCGCCCGCCAACACGGCAGGAGCGCTGCGGATTGCGCGCGACAAGCGTGACTTCGGCCGGTACCGTCGTCAGCGCCTTTGCCACCAGGCCCCGGTCGAGATGGACCATATGCGTCGATTCGTCAACGCTCGCCCCGGCCGCAGCAAATGCCGCTCGCCCGCGCGGCGACAACACACGCATGCCCTGATTCTCGAGCATGCCGAGCGCTGTTTGATGCAGGCTCTCAACCTGGTCGTCGGAAAAAATCCGCGTTGGCTCGAAGGGATTGGTCAGGTGCCGATAACGGAAAGAACGGCTTCCCTCGGCTGCGGCTGTAGCCGCCGCTCTCGTCGAATCTCGCCTGCGAGCTCTCATGCACCACCTCGTGGGGCCCGAGGATAGGCGTCGCCGACGCTACCTGTCATCGGAAATGTCTATGGCCCCATCTATTAATGGCATTCGCGGCTGAAGCGCTCACGGCGCTGCGAAATTCACCGTGTCGTGCATGCAGCCAGGGTTGCCCGCGGGGTACACGAGGTTTTTGCCGATCTCGACAGCCTCGGTGTCCAACTGAGGTGAGCCGGATCCGCGCAGCAGCTTCACACCGTCATTGATGTTGCCCGCCGCATCCACACAGGTGCAAATCATCGATTGACCGATGACTCCGGCGGGCACCGTCCCTTCGGGCTTCGGATGGTCAAACACCACCTTCGAGAATGCCTCGGGTGTGAGCTGAATCCGGACGGTTAAAGACGAGCCCTGGGTGCCCGGTGCCGCACAGGTCTGGGGTAGCGGTTCCCCGTGCAATTGCGCGCCCAGAGTCATTGCGAGTGCGGATAACGCAACAGCCCATTTTGTCGTTGTGACCATTCCACCATTCTAGCCAGCCGCGGTCCGAGCGTCGCCATGCGTTGTGCAGCCTGTCACAGCCTGATAGCTGAGCCTGCGTCTAAAGTGACCGCCCCTTTGTCCCCAAGGACGGTGCCTGTGAACGCGGCGACTCACTCCCGAAACGACGTCAATCAGCGCTGTACGCGTGTCCACATTACGGCGGTCGCGCTGGCCGTTGTCGCTGCAATTACGGTGAGCAATCGAGCCGAGGCGTCATGGGGAGAGGCGACAGGCGATCCCGGGCACTTCGGGTTTGTTTTGGGCACTGCAGCAGAGCTCGGCGGCGACAACCTCATTGATGTGGTCTACCGCCACGGCGGGACCCAGCACATCAAGGCCGGCGACGGAGTCACCCTGGCCGGTGGTATCCACTATCGCCCGGTGGGGCTCCCGGTCGATTTCGCGGCCACGGTGGGCTACAAATTCATCCGCACCTCTTCCTACGATACCGACCTGGGTGTCGACCGGGTAGCGATCGAGCTCACCGGCACCGTGCCGCTGGGAAACCACTTTTGGGTGACTGCGGGCCCGGTGTGGCATACCGGTACGAAGCTGAATGGCGATGGCTACATACAGGACGTCGATTTCGACGACGCCGTTGGCGGAATGGTTGGATTTGGCTGGCGTTGGGTGGGCGTGAGATACACGAACATCAAGTACCGCGGCCCATTCTCCGGCAGCGTGGATGCGAGCAGCGGCGGCATCACGTTCGCGTGGAAGTTTTGAACCGCTGCCGCGAGCCGATCAGATCCCGTTGAGCCGGATCGATCCATCCGTAGAGCGAAGGGTCAGCTCGGGGCCGCCGCCATTGAGTGTCCCGTGGACCTCAGACTTCCCGATGTTGCCCTGAACCGTCACCGGTAGAGCCAGCGAGATGTGACCGTCCCGCGTCCTGGCATCGACGTTGGCCTGGAAATCGTGCGGCAGTGCCAGCTCGATTCCGCCATCCACCGTCCTGATGTTCCAGGCGCCGGACATCTTCGAGCCCTGCTCGGCCTTGGCCACCACGCTGCCGTCCGTGGTCTTGATATCCAGAGCGTCGAATCGGCCGCCCACCCGAATCGACCCGTCGGTACTCGAGACTTCGCAGCTGCCATCGGCCTGGGCGAGACTGATGGCACCGTCGACCGATCGAATCTCAATCCTGCCGGTGAGTTGCGAAGCCTTGATGGCGCCGTCCGTGGTGTGAAGGGTGATGGCGCCATTCACGGATGACACATCAATCCGGCCGTCCCGCGTGTGGATCTGCAGATCGGCATCCCGGGGCATGTGAACCTCGGTGCTCAGTTCCTTATCGTTGAATCCAATGGTGACCCCCGGATTGCGCAGGACAGTGAGCTCCACGAGGTTGCCGTTCTGCTGTGAGTCGATCTTCAGCTTGCCGCCTAGGATGAGCCCTGCGGCGGAACCTTCATCCTTCACATTGAAGTCAACTTGATGGGTATCCGAAGTGACGATGCGCACGCTGCTGTCGTCGACATGCACGTGAACTTCGGCGCGCCCGGCAACGGAATAGGACTTCGTATATTCCCCGGCGTGGACACTGGACGCCAAACCCAATGCCAGAACGATTCCAAAAGGGGCCGAAAGTGTCGTCGTAAGGGTGACCGCACGCGCCATGAACCGCTCCGCCGTTTTATTCATTCAATCAAATGGTAACAGGCGCAGCGCAGCGTGCTGCACGGCTCGGCGTGACCGGGGGGCAGGCCGGCGCGGGATTGTGCACAGCGTTATGTCGTGAGCGCGTATTGATTACTTTCAGTTGGCTTTCAGGCAGCTTTCGAGCGTTGCAAACTGCGCGGACTCTGTGCGGCCGCCGTCATGCCGCGTGCTATATTCAACCAACAATTTCGCGCGTCCGAAAATAACCATAAAAAACGATAAAGAGAGCATGGACGAAGGGGCCTAGACCGATGTCTACCGTAATGTCTTCAATTGCAACTCCCGCTGCGACGGCAGCCAATGTGGACTTTGAGCGCGACGGGTGTCTGACGCTCAACTCACTCACCACCGCCGCTGACATCGAGTTGATTCGCTCGCTGCTCGATCCGCTGTTCGACAGGTTCGACACCTTGGGCGACCGTGCAGTCGATCTTGCAGGACCGCGTGAGTCAGGAGTGCCGTTGCGCTCTCCGGAGGTAAATGAGGCGGTGCGACTCGAGCCTCGCCTGCGATCGACATTGGCGTATGCGCGCTGTCGTGACATCGCGAGCATGCTGTTGGGAACACCTGTCGGTTATCAGTTCGACCACGCCATCTTCAAACCGCCCCTGAATCAGACAGCCACGGCATGGCATCAGGACGAGGCGTATTCCACGGAGCCCATCCCGTTGCGATCCGTTCACTTCTGGATCCCCTTACAGCCGGTCACCGTCGAGAACGGCTGCATGTGGTTCGTTCCCGGCTCGAATCAGAACGGACTGCTGCCGCACTATGTGGCGAGCCGGCGCTTCAATGGACCGCAGTCACAGACAACCGCGGCCACATTGGCGACGAAAATAGTCGATCAGTCCAAGGCGGTTCCGTGCCCGCTGCCGCTCGGCGGGGCGACGGTCCACCATCCGCTCACTCTCCATTACACCGGTCCCAACCAGACCGACGCCTGGCGCAAGGCCTGGATTGTGCACTTTGGTGCCTATGGTTGGTTTCGCCGCCACCTGCATCCGAAAGTGCTCGCCGCCAGGATCGGCGTTGGCTCTCACCCGCCGAGGCTTGCAACTTAGGAGCCTAGGAAATTCGGTTGCAGGCGAGATCTTACTTGATCCCTCCCAGGCGATCGGGCATCGTCAGGGCGTGAAGATCCCGAAGCCAAATCGATCGCGACGCAGTGGCACGCCCCGTTGGGTTGCTCCGCTCGTTCTCGCTTTGCTGTGTCTGCGTGCTTTCGTTCCCGCGGGCTACATGCTCGCTCCAGTCGATGGACGACTGGCAGTTGTTGTGTGCGATGCAGATGCAGCCAGTCTCGGCAGCCACAGTCATCAGGGCCACGGTCATCACGGCCACGATGGTGCGGGACATCATCACACTCAGACAGATCCGACTTGTCCCTACGCTCAGAGCGCTGGGCCCGCACCGCTTCCGGCTCTTCCAACGGTAGCACCCGCGTTCCTGACAATTGTGTCGGCCCCTCCGACCCCGGCTGCGCAGGTCCATGCGCATTTCGGACCCATTCGCCAGCAAGCTCCCCGCGGACCTCCGCTACCCGCCTGAACTGATCCAACGCTCGTTTGCACGTGCAGCCGGTTGTCAGATGCCGGATTGCAACGCGCATCCATTCCATTTGCGTATTCATTCAGGTGAGGCAATGAAAAGTTCAGCAATTCTGCGGCGCGGAGTATCTGCGCCCGTACTCCTGGTCATTCCATTCACACTTCTCGCGCCGCAGTCGGCGCGGGCCTGTGCGTCATGCGGCTGCACGTTGAGCTCGGATGCGGCAATGGGTTATTCAGCCGATGCCGGCTGGCGTCTCAACGTCGAATACGACTACATCCACCAGGACCAGTTACGTAGCGGTACGCGCTCGATTTCCACCGTTCCAGACGGATACGAGCTGGAGCGCGAGACGCTCAACCGGTACGTCACGACCGGGCTGAGTTACAGCCCCAACGCCTCCTGGAATATCAATCTACTGGTTCCGTACGTCATCCGAACGCACTCCACCTACGGTGAGCTGGACTCGACGCAACCTTTGCCAGAACTGAGCAGCTCACGCAGCTCGAGCCTGGGCGACGTCAAGCTCATCGGCAGTTATCAAGGACTGCTACCCACCCACAATCTGGGGGTGCAACTCGGTGTAAAGGTGCCGACGGGTCACTACGGCACGGCCGTTGATTTCAATGGCGGCCCGAATGCGGGCACACCGCTCGATGCCAGCCTGCAGCCCGGCACGGGCAGCACGGATATCATCGTGGGCGCCTACTACTACCAGGCGATCAGCCAGGACTTTG
>JAXDQF010000005.1:0-9793 GCA_034668025.1 Gammaproteobacteria bacterium
TGGCGCATTTCGAGGGGCGACATACGCCACAGAACCCTAAGGAGGCACTACGTTGGTTTACGCGAGCCGCGCTGGGGGGCAACGCGTTCGCACAAGCCTGGCTCGGCGACATCCTGGTTCGGGGGCAGGGACTTCCGGCCGATCACAAAGCCGCCGAAGCATGGTACGACCGCGCCGCGCTGCAAGGCCATGCAGGCGCCATTGCGGCTCTTGCGGCGCTGCGCTCTGCGGACGCACCAGGCATGGATCCGCTCCCACAGGTTTTTCAGCTTTATTTACGAGCGGCAGAGAATGGCAACGTGGATGCACAGGCTGCCATCGCAGATATGTATCTTCGCGGCAGTGGAACGCAATCCTCCCTCGAGGAGGCCCGCCGCTGGCTCTCGGCGGCTGCGGATCAAAGACACGGGCCTTCCATGGTTTTGTTGGGTGAGATACTTTTGCAGGAATCCGGCGAAGCGGCGGATCGAGCGCTCGCGGCGGATCTCTTCCGCCGGGCGGCAGCGCAGGGAATTCCCGCCGCCCAGTATAATCTGGGCGTCTGTCTGCGCCTCGGTCTCGGCGTCATGCCGGACGATGCAGAAGCCGAGCGCCTCTACAGTGCCGCGGCCAAACAGGGACACCCATCGGCGCAACTGGCCCTCGGCTCGCTGCAGGCTCAGGCCGCGACGACGGACGCGGAATGGATCCAGGTTGCAGGTTGGTATCGACTTGCCAGCGAAGCCGGCCATCCCACGGCAATGACCTCGCTGGCACAACTACATGAGAGTGGCCGCGGCGTTCCTGCCGACCTGGGCGCCGCGTTGAAGCTGTATCAGCGTGCGCTGGCCGCCGGCCTTGCCGACGCGGCCGCCGAAGTACAGCGTGTCGAAGCGGCACTCGGGCAGTCCGGAGCTTGCGTGTAGGGCGCAGCCGGGGCTGGCGCCATTGTATCGAGGCCGGCTCATAGTGGCTTTTGCACGAGTGTCAGCGCATCCAGGTCCTGCACCCTCGACCAATCAAAAATAGACTGGTCCGACACAACCAGGTTGGCGGCACGGGCATACTCAGCGAACAAACTCGTCGTCATGTAGGCACGAGCGTGCGGATTGGACCCATACGAGGTGTCAGATCCCTGCGCATAATTGGAGTGATGAAGCAGAGCTTTTCCTCCAGGGATCAGCACGCGGGCAATGTCGCCCAGATACGAGCGAACGACGTCCCGATGGAAATGGACCATTGCGTCATAGCAGAAAATGGCAGAGAGCGAAGCCGATTCAACCGGCCGAAAATCGACTCCGTTGTTAACAAACAGCGAGGCCTTGGGGTTTGGGCCAATCCGCGCCATGCAGTAATCAATGTTTGTCTTCAGGATGTCTGTCATCAACAGGCGTTTGATTTTGGGCTCATAGTGAGCTAACAGATATTCCGAATGTCGACCGTGCCCGCAGGCGAGCTCCAATGTGGAGGTGAGCTCCAACTGCTCGAAGAGCGGCAGGAAGCGCCCCTGCGGTGACCAGAATAATGATGTCCACTTTTCTGCAGTCTCATAATAAACGCTGTTTTCCCAAACCTGGGCCTCGCTGTGAGCGCGTCGCTCGATTACTTCCTGCTGTGGCGTTTCACTCATGAATCCTCCATCCCCAACGATGATCTTCTTTGGGCCAAGGCGTACTTTGCAGCGTCGTTCGAGCGGCGCCGCCCTGACTCGATCAGATCGTCGAACAATTGCATCCACCGCGGCAACAGGACGTTCTTCAGATCGAAATGTTCGATCGCGGTCGCGCGCGCCGCGGCACGGATGCTTTCCATCTTCCCGCGTTCGCCCAATGCAGCCTCAATACGGCTTGCGAGCTCCTGGTGCGCGAAGAAATCCACCGTGAGACCGTTCTCGCCATCCCGCAGCACCTCGAGCACCGGAGGCGTGGCCGACCCGACGACGAGGCAGCCACTCGCCAACGCCTCCACAAAGGACCAGGAGAGCACGAAAGGATAAGTCAGATAGACGTGAACGGATGAGACCTGCAACAGGCTCAGATAGGCCTGGTAATCGATCAGTCCCAGAAAATGCACGCGGTTGTAATCCAGCTCAGACCCCAGCTCCTCGAGCATCATGGCTCGATAGGTCGACAGGGGCGGGGGCGGCGACCCGTAACTGACCTCGTCGCCCCCGACAATGACGACCTGCAGGCGTTTTCGCCGCCGGAGCAACCGTGGAAGCGATCGCATGAACACATGGAATCCGCGATAAGGCTCGAGGTTTCGCGCGACGTAGGTAACCACCTCGTCGCGGCGTGTCAGTTTTCGGCCTGTGCCCGGTAACACAAAACTCGCCGTGGGTTTCGGACAGACCGCCTCGGTGTCAACCCCTTCGTGCATGACACTGATTCGGGACTGGAGCTCGGGGGGATGCAGGCTGCGCTGCCATTGAGTCGCCGAATGGCCCCAGTCGGCCTCCTGGAATGCCAACAGGCTGACGCCGTTGCGCGCGCGCAGAAAGCAGGGGTCATTGAAGATCGACACGAACTCCGGATCGAAATCGACGTCGACGCCGCGGGAGTGATAGAAAAACTCGAAGTTGGCCAACAGGGGCACGCTTGGAAAGACATCCTTGATGAACAAGGTCTCGCCCCAACCGCTGTGTCCCACGATCAGATCTGGACGGAAACCCTGGCGTCGCAGCATGCGGCACGCGTCCGCGGCCGCCGCGCCCGTGCAGATGGCTCGGTCCAACTCAACGGAATAGGCGTGACAATTCACCGTTCCACGCTGAACCTTGGGGTAGGTGACCTTGTAGATCCCCGGCATGGAATTTTCGTTGGGCTGGGTCAGGAAATAGACCTGGTTGCCCGGTTGACGGGCGAGATGGGCCACGACGTGGCGATATTGCCCCGGAAAATTCTGGTGGATGAACAGGTAGTTCATAACGCCAGCGCATTGAACAGGGTTTCGCGCTCGTCCGCGTCTTTCGGCGGCCGCACGCGCGCCAGCGCAACGAGCTCCAGCGACTCAACCCGCCGCCGCAGCACGACCTCGCCGAACGCCAGTTGCTCGAAGCATCGTTGCAGAGCGCCGGGTGTGAAACCGCAGTGATGGGCCATCGACGGACGACCGCTGGCTATGGCTGCGCCATAGCCAAAGAAGATGTCATGCGCGCTGACCGGTCCAGCCGCGGACTCGTAGATGGGTTCATACAGGCGATCCGCCGCCACATAGTTCGCCACCGCCTGCAGGTCAGGGACAATTACACACACGAATCCGTCGTCGCGCACCACTCGCCTAAACTCGTTCAGCGCGATCATGACCTGATGCTCATACAGGTGCTCGATGCAGTGCGACGCCCACACCGCGTCGGCGTGATTATTGGGAATCGGCGACAAATCGGTCAGATCGGCGAGGATGTCGGGCTCCACTACGGGATCAACATCCACTCGCAGCTGCTTCCAATCGTCAAAATAAGTCGGCAGAGAATTGGCCTCGCTGGGACCGCTCCCCAGATTGACGAGCACGCGCTCGCGCTGCACCCGACTCACGGCCCGTGCGCGGAAGTCCGTCGGGTCGAGCGCGAGCTGCCGCTCCCATTGCGGCGCGCTGGAGTGTTTGACTTGCGCTTCCTCTGTGCCGATTTGGCGCCCCCATTGCGCTCGACGACGCCGGGAAGAATGGTGGCGGAGCGCTTCACCAGGCGAAATTGAATTCCTTCGAGCGGATCACTCGCCACCGACGAGCGGCAGGGAGCTCCGTTTCGCAAGGGTCCAACGGTCAGTCCTGACGCGAAGTAGCCGCTGTATTCGCAATCGTATCCGGTCGCTCCGGGACTCGGTTTGAGCCGGATAGCAAATCCCAACAGCGGTGTTGACATCCCCCGGGTGCCGCACATCTTGTCGTCACTGAGCCACGGCGTCTCGAAGCCGCTGCCGGTCAGTCCTTTGTACTCGATATCCTGGGGCGCGAAGCGTTCCAGGGGACGGACCGAAAAGGACTCGAGCCAAAGCCCTGGCGCGACCCGTCCGGCCCAGGGCACGTCGAAAAAGCTCATGTCGCCCCGCGTGCGGACATGGGCGCCGATTTGCAGGGGCACCGGTGTTTCGTCGGATGGCCTGCGGGCAGGTATTTTGTTTCCCTTGCCGGCATGAAGCTTTGCTGCGGCGCCACGCTCCTGTGAACCCTGCTCGTGAATCCCGGCGGTGCCCTGACTTGCGGGGGCATCGGCGCGCGCCTCCAGCCGCTCAACTTTGATCGACAGGATTTCTCCGCCTGGGGCGCGCACCGATGTCAGGACGAGGATCGCCCCCGCGCCGTTGACCTTCGTGACGAGCAGGTCTCCCGTCGCGAACAGCCAGCCGCCATGAGTCGAGGGACCCGCAACAAACTCCACCTCCTCGGTTCGCACGCCCGGCCCCACACCGACGTGCACCGCTGGCAGCGACAACTGCCCGGTGGTTGCGGCGACTACTGGCGTGGCGGCCTTGACCGAGAAGAGATACAAACCGGGCGGCAACGGCAGCACCTGGACCGAGGCACCCACCCCGTCCTCCCGGGCTGTTTGTTCGGACTTTGCGTCTGGTGTCTTTTTCATGGTTGGCTCGCCGGACTGCTTTCGCACCCTCTTGACTTCATCGAACACGGGCGACATCTGTGTTTGTACTCCATCTGTTGGGAAAGCGGCAGGATTCTGCGCCCGCGCGCCCACCTCTAGAAGTAGATCGTTGATCTTCGCCGGCCCGAGCATGAGAGGCACCAGCACACACCCGTTCACCGCGCGCAGCCGCTCGGCGATCGCACCGAGCTCAAAGGCTACTACAGGCAATCCTGCGTGCAGTGCATGATCGAGCGCGTAGCACCAGGTCTCAGGCCAGACGGAGGGGGACAGAACAATGTCCGGTTGCTCGCGCTCCATCAGGTGGGTCACTTCGCATTCGCTGTAACGACCCGTAATGAACACCTTGCCGGTCGCGAGCAATGGCGCGTCATCTTCGGTGTAGCCGATCACGACGAACTCCATGAGCAATCGGCGTAATCGCGCGTCGCGCGCGCAGTCGAGCAAAATCTTGTAACCCTTGTGACTTCCGATCGCCCCAATCAGCGCGACGCGAGTGACTTCATGAGGGCTGCGGCGCAGTGCCTGGACAACCCTTTCGATGGGCGCCGAATGAGGCCTCACTGCAATGTCCAATCCGCTGAAATATTGTTGCAGTCTGTTGGCCGTGTCCAGCGATGGCGCGACTACGCGACGCGCTTCGCTCAGCCACCGCCCGCTACGTGCCCGCAATGCCGGCACCGAGATGGTCTCGCCTGAGTTCGTACCATTGCGCTTCACGCAGCGCTGACACACTGCAATCGCGGGCTCACCACAATAGCGCCCGCTTCCGTCAATCAGAGTGATCCGCGGACAGACCCAAGCGTAGTCGTGAACGAATACGTCGTATGGAACCGGCAGCGCACGCACTGCATCAACGACCTTGGGATCGAGATGCAGAAAATGTTGGATCTCTACCGACTCGAGCGGCAGTGATCTCAACAGTGCGGTCAGCGAATCGAGGGTCGTTGGGATGTCGTATCGCAGGTTCGGCAGATCGATGACTTCTGTCCATAACTCGCAGCGACGGGTGTCACCGGGGGCAGCCGGCCTGAGAAGGAGTGGAATCAGCCCCTGACCTCGCAAGGTGCGGCTGCGCTCGTTGACGAAGCGATCAACTCCCCCTGTCAGCGCCAGAGTGACTAACAGGACCAGACGTCCTTTCAAGCACAGCAGGCGTCGCTCATCCAGCGTTCGCCGCAGCGGCTGAAGCGGGTCTCCTGACAGGAAGCCGGCAATGAAAGCGTCGTACCCTGGGTAGCGAAGGTTGAGAAGACGCTGGCTGCGCGCCAGGAGCCTCGAGCGCCGCGCACCGAATGACAGACCGCCGGCGTGGTACACGAAGACGTCGGCTGCGAGCCTGTGCGACCAGCCGCGGCGCCGGGCGCGCAGACAGTAGTCAGTTTCCTCGCCGTATCCTTTACCGAATACGTCGGCGTCGAGGCTTCCGACGTCGCGCAGACAATCACGGCGCACATACAAACAGAACCCGACTCCCACCGGAATCTCGATGCTTTTGCCCGAATGTGTGGCAGCGGCGAGCGCGTGCAGCGCCTCGCCCGTCTGCGAATCGATTGCATCCCCCGAACGGTTCGGGTAGCTCGCGATGGAGCCGCTGTTGCTGAAGGGTGTGACCGTGCCCACCCGCGGCCCGCGGTAAGCTGTCTTTCGCAAGCGCCGCAACCAGTCGCCGAACACCAGTGTGTCGGAGTTCAGGATGACGGCGTCGTGGGTTGGATTCAGGGCAAGAGCACGATTGACGGATTGCACAAACCCGAGATTGTCCGTATTGCGCAGCAACTCGATGCGCCCGCCGGCCGCAAGTTCATCCAGTGCTGCCGCCAACAGCGGATCGTCCGTTGCATCATCCACGACGACTAAGCGGGCATAGCCGCGAACCGTGGCCAGGACGCTATCAAGACAGGCAAGCGATTCGTCGCGCCCGCGATACACGGGGACGATTACGTCGATGAACCGAGGCGGCTTCGCTGCCGGACCCCCGGACTGCTTACATGTTGAGGCGCAGTTCCACTTGGGGAGTCTCGTGGGCATGTCATGTTGCGATTGCACGGCCGGCGCGCGCAGCAGCGGCGAATCCGGCAACGGCAACCAACGGCCATTCGGCAATCGCGACTCGATCTGAATCCGTTGGCCGCGAATTCGGCTCGCGCGCAGGTCGAGATCGAAAGGCCAACGGTGGCCTCCGATCGTCCTGCGGGTGCACCCGAGAGTCGTGCCATGGCCGCCCTCATCCCTGATACGGATGCAGGGAGGCCGTGCAGGCAGACTGCCGATGCGCGCCCACCCTGTCAGGCGACATCCGCGAATCGTCGTGCATCCATCGAGTCCGCAATCTGACGGCAAGCTGCGACCACTGCCTAGAAGACGGACACCCCTGCTACTGACTTCGAGGGTGGGCTCGTCTGCGAATTGCGCCAGCGAAAAGCTCAACTCGCCGACGTCATGACGGCGTGAATCCGACAGGAACTGAGTGAAAACCGGGCGCCCGCCCATGTCTACTTCCAGCGGGTTGGATGCCTCGCGTGGCGAGAGCTGGCCGACCCATTTGAGCCTGGGGTCACGGCCAATCCAGCCCGGCGCTTCAATTGCGGGATGCTCGGCAATCAGTCCGGCAATGAGCGACGTCAGCCCGCCGCGAACGACACAGTACTGCGAAAGAGCCGCTTCTAACGCGCGCCGCGAGTCCTGGGGACGCTGCAGGCGAATCAAGGTCAACGCGATGAGGGCCGCTATGTCGGCGTCCGGGGCAACCCCTTTGGCCCGTTCGAGCATTCCCAGAGTTGCTTCGTGATCCGTCGTTTCGAGGGCCAGCAGCAATCCGTAGGCCGGCGCAAGCATCAGGATGTCTTCTTCAGATACGCAGCGCCATGCGCTGTCCATCTGGCGCAGTGCGACGCCGGGCGTTTCTACACTGAGCGCTCGCTGAACAACTCGAAGCCTCGCGGCAGCAACCGGGGTCGTAACACCGCGGCGGGCTTCAGCCAGGGCCTGGAGTGCGCAGTTGCGCATCGTCAAATCCACCGGCGCGCGCTTTTCGAACACGTCGGTGGAATTCACCGCTGCCGCGCAACATCAAGCCAGGATCAGCCCCAATTTGCGCATCACGAGGCTCAATTCTTGTGCGTGGTGATATCGGAAGCCTTCAGATGCGTCACGCCCTGCAGCTCGATGGTGGTCTTGCCACCATCCAGGCTGATGAAGGTGTTGCCGCCATGGGTGCTGATGTCACCGTGTTGTTTCAGGTACGAAAGTGAATGGCCTTCGAGGTACAACTTGTCGCGGCCGGATGTGAAGTCCTCTACGAGGGCCTGGCCTCCCTTGCCCTCCTTGAGGAATTCGAACAAGTCATGGCCTTTACCGCCCGATATCGTTTCGTGGCCGGTGCCACCGATGAACGTGTCATCGCCCTTGCCGCCCACTATGGAGGTCGAGCCGCTGCCACCGACGAACTCCGTGGGCGAGGCGCTGCCGAGCAGCGTCATCTTGCCGCTGACGGCGATCTCTTCGATGGTGCCATGCGATTCGATGACCTTGAGCACTCCGCCGAAGATGGTCGCAGAGCCGAAAGGATCGTGGTGGTGGTGATGATGATGGCTCGAACCGGTGCCTTGAACGCCCGAAACAGTGGCGTGGCCCTGCTCATAGATCGTGGTAGTGCCCGAGCCGATGTGAATCGTGTCGCGCCCGGCCGAGCCCAGTTGGGAGATCACGCCGCCCTTCAACAAGGTGAGCGTGTCATGCCCGCTGCCCACGACGATTTTGCCTTCGTCGGTAATTGTAATCTTATCGTTACCGCTGCCGGAAATTACGGTGCCTTTGCCGTGGACCTTGATGTCAAAGTTGTGACTGCCTGGAATGCTTACGTATGTACCGGCCATGTGAGAGCTCCCCGTAGCGTGAGATTGCCTGCGCCGCGGCTGTCACCGATGGTGCAACTTCGAGCCGGCGCAAGTGTGACCGGCTTCCTGGTCGTTTGCGGACATCCCACTTTTAACCCAACATTTATTTCAACGTCAAGCGCGGATCTGCCTTTTCACCTGCGAACGTAACCTCACAACCAACTGTTGCGATGCGGTCAGCCACGATATTCATGCAACGCATCAGCGTGTTGACTGCGCTGCCACCACGAGAACACCCGCACGAGACTTCACATGCAGCTGCAGTGGCCGGTGGGTTTGTGCGAATATCGCGGGCCTGCGATTGTTTCGGGTGGCTTCGTGCCCGCGGAAGTTGTTTGTTATGGTGCGCGGCAATACGAATTTACACCCGCTCGGGGATGCTGAAATGTCCGCGACCGTGCAACTCACTCCCCATATGGACGCCGCCGGCCTGCAGTGCTTTCGGGAGTCCCTGCAGCAATGTCGCTGCTACCTCGAATATGGCTCCGGCGGTAGCACGGTGTATGCGGCCACGGTTACCGAGCCGCCGACGATCATTTCCGTTGAATCCGACAGTGTTTGGATTGAGAAAGTCAGGAATGCCATTGGCGGGACACACGGCAGGTTGCATCTGGAATATTGTGACATCGGCGAGGTGGGGAGTTGGGGCGCCCCCCGGAACGATGGCAGGATCGCCGACTATTGGAAGTACCCGGCCACCCCCTGGCAGATCGCCGCGCGTCTGCAATTGGTCCCGGACACGATTCTCATCGACGGCCGTTTCAGGGTGGCCTCATTCCTGCTGAGCCTGGTTTGCGCACGGGTTGGAGCCCGGATCCTGTTCGACGATTATCTCGACAGGCCGCATTACTTTGTCGCTGAGCAATTCTGCCCCGTGGCGGAAAAACGCGGGCGGATGGCCGTCTTCGTTGCCGCGAGAAACTATTCTGTAGCGGATATCTGCCAACGGATCGCGGAATTCTCGGTTTTGCCCAACTGTTGAGTACGCCCCCGTAGATTGACTCCGTCCTGGTTCCCTCTGACTCGTATCGGGAGATCCCGCCGTCAGTTTTACGATCGAGAATTGCCTGATCGTCGAATGGAGACCCCCCGTCGGCGTATCGAGTACGGCACTGCGTCAATGGCAGACACGCCGCGGGTAGCGACATCGCGCGGCAACACGCGCGAGTTCCTCCATTGACTGACGTGAAATTAGCTGTAGCGTTATACCGTAGGCTCGGTATCGGAGAGGCCCATGATCTCTCGGAGGCAATTTGTTTCCGGTGCGGCGGCTGCCGGCGCGATGGCACATTGGCGCCATGCATTCGCGAAGGCA
>JAXDQF010000006.1:0-152883 GCA_034668025.1 Gammaproteobacteria bacterium
ACAAGGAGGATTTACGGCGCTACGACGACTTCGTGAACCAGAAGGCCTACGACCTGCTTTTGCGGGGCGAGGCCAACGCGAATGCCAACGGTCGCGATGTCATCCAGCCATCCGACCTGCCGATTACGAAGGGGCTGCAGGAAAGCATTCACGCCTACCGACGGATCAACGATGAGCAGCTCGATGTCGCTTCGATCCTGCGCCAGCTGACGAAGTTGCCGCAACTGGATCTGGCATACAGCGAGGAGACCACCGCGAAGTTGCCGGAAATCATGGGCGGGCTGAGTTTCGCCCTCGCGCGCTGCTTCAAAGTCCTTTACCCGAACCTCAAGAACCCCCAGACCCAGCACTGGCAGACCGTGTATCAGCTGTTTGACCTGCTCCTTTAAGGAGCGCCTGCGGTAAGCTCGCGCAGATAAGCATGCAGCTGTGGAGCAACCGCAGCACCTTCACCAACGGCCGCGGACACGCGCTTCACTGAACCGGCGCGAACATCGCCGACCGCAAACACACCATGCAGAGTGGTTTCGAGCGATAGAGCTGCTCGTTCCCCGCCCGCAAGCGTTGCGGTGCACCGCTCAGGCGACTCGCCGGTCACTACAAATCCTTTATCATCCACACCCACTGCGCACCGTCTGAGCCAATCAGTGTTCGGAACGGCGCCGACAAACATAAATACGTGACGTATCTCGTGTCTTTCCTCTTTGCTGTTCGCTCGTTCGCGCCAACAAACCGCCTGTAGACCCTCGTTTGGATCCCCGATCAACTGCGTGAGCTCGGTCTCGGTATGGACCTTTGCGTTTGGCAGGGCGTTGATGCGGTCGACAAGATACTGCGACATGCCTTCGCTCAGACTGCGGCCACGAACCAACAGGTGCACTTTGGCAACCTCGCTCGCGAGGTACACGGTACCCTGGCCGGCCGAGTTGCCACCGCCCACCACAACGACCTCACGTCGCGCGCACAGTTTCGCCTCAATGGCCGAGGCCCAGTAGTACACACCGCGACCCTCAAAGCTGCTCAGGTTAGGCAAGTCGAGCTTTCGGTACCGTGCCCCGCTGGCAATCACGACAGCGGATGCGTGCACCGGGGCGCCTTCGTCGAGAACCAATTCGAAGCCGAGCTTGTCGGCATGCTCGCGGTCCAGGCCCGATTTCAGGAGCCTTACTTCTGCCGGAATCGCCATCACTGCACCAAACTTCTGCGCCTGTGTATAGGCCCGGCCGGCGAGAGCTTCACCCGAAATGCCTGTCGGAAATCCCAGATAATTCTCTATGCGCGCCGAAGCGCCTGCTTGGCCGCCAAATGCGCGAGCATCGAGCACCAGCACCGAAAGACCTTCGGAGGCGGCATACACCGCGGTGGCGAGTCCTGCGGGACCCGCTCCAACAACCACAACGTCGTAGGACCGGTCGGCAAGGAAGCGCGGGAGCAGACCTAGACAGCGAGCGAGAGCTCTTTCGCGGGGGCTACGCAATATGGTGCCATCCGGGCAGACGGCTAGTGGCAGCTCTGCTTTAGTGATTCCCAAACGCTCGATCAGGTGCGCGGCGTCGGACTCCTCCTCAGGATCGAGCAGTGTGTAGGGCACACCGTTGCGCCTCAGAAAGTTCTGCAAGCGTACGGTATCCGGTGCAGCACCCTTGCCTAACAATACCAATCCGGCGCCACTCTCGATGAGGAATACGCGCCTCAAAATGAAGGCGCGCATGATGGTTTCGCCGATCTGTGCGGTCGAGACTACGAGAGTCCGCAGTTGTGCAGAATCGTAGGGCACCGCTTCTGCGCCTTGGGCACCGGCGCGGCCCTGCGCGAGTGACGCACCGCCCGCGAGCTGACTCATTTCTCCGGTCAGCTCGCCCGGACGGTGAGTCGTGATTGCGCTCGTATGCCCCAGGGGATCCCGTTTTGCGACCTCGATAGAGCCTGAGAGCACGAGGAAGGCAGGTGCGCCGAGCTGTCCGAGCTCGAATACGATCTCACCGGATTGGAAGCGTCGCGGCTCACCGCCAAAGCCACGGGCAACCGCGATTTGCTCAGGATTCAATACGGGAAACATCTGGTCACGGCGACGCTCGATCAGCGTGGCCGGAGCGTATTGGGACACGGTCAGACCTTCTCCGTACGTCAGGGCGCCGGCGACACTGTGTCGCACAGCTATTTGGAAACCCTTGATCAATATCAAGGCGGGGCAACATCGGCCCGCGCCAGGGTGTCGGATTGTACGGCACGCGCACACTGCCGGCCATGGTCAGCACCGCTGGCGGCTGATCCCGTGTCAGCCTACGAATCATCAAACTAGCCTCGTCGCATTCGGCGCCACGCGTAAGGTGTCTCACCGACGAGGCGCCGAAACCGATGAGTGAAATGTGCGTGATCGGCCATTCCACAACTGTGCGCAATCTCGGTCAGCGTGCTGTTGGTTGTCAGCATGAGCCCCTGAGCCACTTCGATGCGCCGACGCAGCAGCCAACCGTGGGCCGTGACACCAAACGTACATTTGAATGCTCGGGAAAAATGGCTGCTGCTGAGGTCCAATAACCCCGCGAGGTCTTTGATGTGAATCTTGCCGGCAAGATTGGCCTCCACGTGTGCTGCGATCCTGCGCGTCTGCCACAGCGCGAGGCCGCCTCTGGGGATCTCCCGCGGCCGTTTGCACAGCTCGTGGTTTGTTGGCGGTATTGCGATGGGTTTCATTTGCAGAAGCGCCATTGCGCGAGCGACGTGCGCTTTCGCCGCTTCCCCGTCGCCGTCTCCCAGGCGAAGGTAGCGAGCTCGAATTGCGCTGGCCATTGCCCCTAAGCCGCTGACCCGCAGCGGCTTACGGCATCTACTCAGTGCTGGGGCATTCCTTGTTCTGAGACACCCGCCGTGTTCTGTGGTTTCGTGGCCCCTGTGCTGTCAGCCGCGGCGTTCGCTGGCTGCGTCTTTTCCGGCGGCGTTGAGTCGCCAGGGCGTACAGTAATGTTGCGCGTCGTGTCCCGGGCCACCGCAGGTTTGGCGATGCGGATTGTGAGGAGACCGTTTTCGAGCACAGCATCGACCTGCGCGGGATCGGGAGAAAAGGGCAGGCGAAATGATCGCAGGAATACCCCGTACTCACGCCCGGAGCTGCTTTCAGATTTCTTTTCGGCGCGAACGGTCAACAGATCGTCGTCGAGCAGCACCTCGACATCCTGTTCCGAAAGGCCCGGCAGCTCCGTGACGATGGATATGTCTTTGTCCGTCTCGCCCACCTGGACGCGCGCTGTCGTCAGAGCTTGCGGTACCCCGTTAGCCCAGGGCGCACGCGCAATAGCGGAAAAAATATCCTCAAAGACGCGGCTCATTTCCGGGTAGGGGCTCATGAGCGCTGCCGGAATCGGCTGTGGGCGCAATGCTGTCGTCCGACGCAGCGTAGGGAGGAAGGTCTTCAGGTCCATGGTGGAATCTCCTGGTTGAGAGAAGGGTGGATTGAAAAGACGTCAGAGGGGCGTTAGAACTATTCCCTCGCTCCTGAACGTGACGATCCAAACGAGCCGTAGACGTTTCCGATGATCACCGTTTCCCGCGATCATCTGGAAGCAGTGTGTCTGGTTGCGATCGCGAGCGTGGCGTTCATAATGCCGCTGAAGATCAGGTTGACGCCGAGCAGCAGACCTGTCGCCCAAAGAGCGGTCGCGGGCCAGCCGACCAACAGGATGACTCCGACCACGATGCTGCCCACGCCGGCGGCCACCAGCCAACCCCATCCGACAACAGGCCTGATGGTCATACCGAACACGATGCGCAGCGTCCCGTCGGCGAAGAACAGGATCGCGATCAATATGCCGAGAGTCAGTGCGCCACTGAGCGGGTGAGCAACGATGGCGATTCCCGCGATCCCGTAGAGCATTCCACCGAGCCCGTACCAGGCTGAACGGGGCCAGGATCTGAGCTGGAATGCGTGCACCAGCTGCATGATCCCTGTCATGATCAGCAGCGCGCCGAAGATCCCTACAGCGATGAGGGAGGCGATCAAAGGCACAGCAATGGCAATACTGCCGGCAATGATCTGCACGATACCCAGTGCGAACAGCCATCCCCACCGCTGTCCGAGTGACGATTCGGAAGGGCCGGCCATGATAGTTCCAGTACTGGTAAAAGTGGACATGCGTTACTCCTGGTGTCCTCGTTGCCTCAGGACGGCGGAAACTCTGCGTGGATCGTCTTTCCGGACGCCAACTGACATTGGCCCTGGCCACCGCCCTTCATGCCTTCCTCAGCGCGCAGCAGTTGGAATTGACAGCGCATGCGCTTTCCGTCCGGCCCGGACAAATTGGCCACAACATGTCCGGTGTAGTGCTCAATGAAGGAGTCCTCGGGCTCGGGCCCCCAATACGCCCAGCCTCCCCAGCGCGGATACCAGGGATCCCACAGCCCGCCGATGGTCTCGATGCGGCTGTTCAGCGTGATCTGGTAAAACTTGCCCTGGTAAGTCTCCTGCTGGCCGCTGGGATCGGTCACGGTGGCCGCGAGCGTTCCGCTGGTGGCTTCCGACTGCTGCCACGTGAAGTTGACTTTGACATCACCCGAGCGCGATTCGCCGCTACCCGAGCCCGTGCTTTTGCAGCCGCCGAGAATCGCGGACAAAACCAGTCCGACAACGAGCGAGTTGTGTAACACCGCCACGAACTTCTGCATCGCAATTGCTCCCTACCTGTGGTGCCAATGCCCGTCGACCCAGCCCCAATGAGGCCCGCTATGGACCCATCTTCCGCCCACCCATATCGCTCCCGGGAACGGCGGCACGACGTACTGGCCCGGTACCCAGACGTACCTGGCTCCGTCCCAGCTCCAATAACCGGGCGTCCAAACGGCAGCCGGCGCGGGCGGCGGCGGCGGGGTTTCCACGACAGGCGCCGGAGGCGCGAATCCAACTGAGAAGGAAAAGTTCGCGGCTGCTGCAGGTTGACACGTGCAAAGGATTGCCAGGCCAGAGCAGGCGAGGTACTCGAGGTGCCTGTTTTTGACTACGACACGCTTCATGGTGCGAGATTGATACCGCCGGCATGACACAGCGTCCTTGACCCTCATCAATTCACGCAAATCCACCAGGTCGATCCTGAGGAGCTGACTCATGTCAATTCACGTCAGTATCACTTCCGGTTACAATCCCCGGAATGACCACTTTGCCGCGTGTTGCCCCCTTGACTCGCGAGCGGGTTGCGCGAGAGTTTGATGATCGGGGCCCGGAAGTCTGCCGGACGGAGATCGCACTCGATCTCGAGGCGAATAATCCTGAGATACTCGACATGGCGACGCGCTGTGCGCGCGACGTCGGCGAATTTACCCGCGTTATGACGGGCTTCTGCATGTTCTACCGGTTACTGACTTACGAGGCGCGCGCAGCGGCGCGCGCGGCCTCCGCGATGTCTCCTGCCCCCGGGGATACCCTGAAGTTGAGTCTGCTGCCGCGTGTCTCAGCGGAAACCCGCGCGCAGATCGTCAGACGGATCGATTCGCTGGGCTCACAGGGATTCACGAATGAGGTGATTGCGGACCTCGAGCGCTTCAATCCCGAACTGCTGCAGACGGCACACAACTTCGCCGAGGAACAAGCCGATTATGGCGGGGTGATGCAGGGCTTCGCTCTGTTGTATGCGTGCCTTTGCGCCGAAGGTGCCCAGGAGCGCGGCGTTCTGCACTAGCGCGAAGCTCCGATCGGCGCCTTGATGGAGATCAAACCGCGGCGGTCCGCTGATCGATCCGCGACGGCGTGGATTGACCTGAGTCAAGGCGGCGCTGTGCGTTGGAGTCAAGATGGCGCGCAGTGAGCAGCCACCGAATCAACTAACGCACATCACCCGCAACTAACGCACATCACCGCTGGAGAGTTATCGATGAAACCGAATCAGAAGGCAATCGAGGTAGGGCGTTTTTGGCGAGCGCTGCGTTGCTCTCGACCTCAATGGCTGACAGTGCTCGTGACAGTTGCCATTATTGTGGGTGCGCAGGTCCCACGGATCGCTGCAGCCGAGGTTGCGCTCGTCGTCGTAGACGTCGTCGCGGTCGCCGACGGCTATCGCGCCAGCAAGCTTCGTGGCGCGACGGTCGTCAACTCAAAGAACGAGAAGATCGGCGAGCTCGACGACCTGATTGTCGGCAAGGATCGCGTGCTGTTCGGGATCATACAGGTGGGCGGATTCCTCGGCATCGGCAGTCATCTGATCGCCGTACCGTATTCTTCGCTGCAGATCAGCGAAGAAGGCACGCGCATCGTGCTGCCGGGGGCGTCAAAGGAGCATGTAAAAGATCTTCCTGAGTTTAAATATCGATAGGAAAATACGGGAGTAAATGACATGAGACTCGATTCAGACATCAAGCGCGACGTGGAAGATGAGCTCCGCTGGGATCCCGATATCGACGCGACCGACATCGGAGTCACTGTCCACAATGGCGTCGCGACGTTGACTGGCTTCGTGCGCAGTTACGCACAGAAGACGCAGGCCGAAGTCGACGCGAAGCGCGTTGCGGGCGTTAGCGCTGTAGCAAACGACATTGAAGTGAGACTCCCTGTGATTGACGCGCGGCCGGATTCGGAAATCGCTCGTGATGCCGTCAGCGCACTGAAGTCGGAGTTGCCGTACTCCTCCGAGAAAATCAAAGTGGTCGTCAAAAACGGCTGGATCACGCTCGAAGGCGCTGTCGAATGGAACTACGCGCGCGAGCGCGCGCAGAGCGCCGTCAAGCGCGTTCGCGGAGTGATGGGTGTAACAAACTCGATCGTGCTGAAGCCTACCGTCGCCCCTCACGAGATTCGGCGAAAGATCGAAGATGCCTTCCGTCGAAGTGCGGAGCTCGATGCGAGCCGTATCACGGTCGAAGCCAACGGCAGCGAAGTCATATTGCGTGGGACAGTGAAGTCCTGGGCTGAGCGTCAGGAGGCCGAGCGCGCGGCTTGGGCGGCGCCGGGAGTGACCCGGGTAGATAACCGCGTAGCGGTAGTTGCTTAGAGCGATGCGTTGGGCCGGCGCGTCTGCACAATTATCCGGCCTACTAGGCAGCGCCGCGGGGGCTTCCGTCCCCCGAAGCCTCCCACCCGCGGCGCGCCTTTTTTTGAACGACTCGAAGCACGAGTGCGCCGGCTTTCCCGGCGCCGCCTCGGGCAAACGGAGAGAACATGCGAATCCGGATCACGTTGGTTGCGGCCCTGGTGGGTGTCATCGTTCTCACGGGCGCACTCGTACCGAGTCCGTTGGCACGGGCTGCTGATACGGAACCCATCGTGCCGATGGGGGCGTTGGCGCATGCGGCGAAAGCGCTCGAGCAAGACACAAACGGAAAGATTCTCGAGATCCGTCTCACGGATGAGGCGGGAGCGCCGGCGTTCGAGGCCGCGATTGCCAAGGATGACGCGCTCGTCTATATGCGCATCGAATCTCTCAGTGACAATGTCACTGAGATCAAGGTGAGAGATTTGCCACCGTGGCTTCTGAATTATCACTTGGAAGCCTACATGCGCAGCATCGTTAAAGCTGTAGTTCCGCTGGAACAGGCGATAGTCAAGGCGGAAGCGCGAGCACATGCACCCGCGATCGATGCCGGTGTCGCGAAACCACTCAGTGGTACCAATGCCGTGCTCGCATATTTCGTGGAAACGACCAAAGGAAAGTCGCGCGGGCAGTTCGCGGTTGATGCGATGACCGGTGCATTTATCGCTAATCCGGACGAGTTGTACGAACCGCATACGCCGGTGGACCTGGCGCGTCGTCTGGCGCCGTGAAGAAAGTTTTCACAAAAGCTCACATCGCTCGTCTGGCGGTGGCTGCTGTCCTCGGCAGCCTCGCCGACGGCGCAGCTAACAACGTTCGAGCAGCTGCCGAGCCGAGCTCATCGGCGCAAGTACACGTGCCGAATCGGCCCTCAAAGTCACTGTTTCAGGGCGAGCAGGGTTCGCAAGGAATGGCAATCCATTTTGACCCGCGCACGAGAAGGGTGACGTTGGAGTTGTCCGTGCAGGATGCGCATGGCTATTTCATTCCGAACATCCGCCGAGAGAATTTCGCAGTGTATGAAAATGGCATCCGGCAACACAGTGTGACGGTTGAAGTCGAGCACGCAGCGGTTACATTCGGGCTGCTGATCGAATCCGGCGGCCACTACCCGGGATTGAACGAGGCTCTCGAGCAAGCGGCCTCCAATGCGGCATACCAGTTTCTGGATAAGATCGGGCGGGACGATCGAGTTGCCATCTGGACGTATGCAGACAATTTGCAGCCACTGTGCGAGTTTTCGCAGGATCCTGCGGCCCTGCAGCACGCACTCAGCAGCCTGCGCCCTGCGCCGGTTTCGGAAGCGAATCTGTACGATGCGCTCATCGCGGCTCTTGGCCAAATGCGCGCGCAGAGCGGGCGCAAGGCGCTGATATTGATCTCATCGGGCGTCGATACCTTCAGCAAGGCCACTTTCGAGGATGCCTTACAGGCCGCCCGAACCTCGGTGGTGCCGATTTATGCCATCAACGATGCCGTCGCGGCAAGGTCCGGCATCCTGCCTTCCGGCACTACCTATTCGCGTATCGACTGGCAGCGAGCCGCAGCCGGGCTGCGGAAGATCGCCATCGCTGCGGGCGGCAGGCTGTATTCGCCCGAGCTCATATTCGATCTTGGCGCGATGTATGACGATCTGATGGAAAATATACGAGTGCGCTACGTGATTACCTACCAATCGAGCATTGATGCGGATGTGAACCTTCCGCGGACGGTGAAAGTCGAGTTGGTGGACTCGCGTACCGGCGGGCCGCTAAAGGTGTCAGATGCCAACGGACGCACGGTGCCAGTGAAAGTCATTGCCGAGGAAAAATACGTCCCTGCAGCGGTGCCGGCACGCTGATCAGCTATCGAGTCACCTCAGCCCAACGCCCTCGAGGACCTGCATTGATACGTTCTCAACGCGGCGCGGTGGCTGGCCGGGGCGCTTTGAGGCGCAAGATTCGGACGGCGATGGCGCGGTTGTGTTGAATGATCGTGGGCGCAAAGCCCATCGACAGCGCCGACGCGACCAACATCGCTTGCGCCGAGTGAGCGGGCAGCAGCGCTGCATTCATGGCTTGCGTGAGAATCAATAGTGTGAGCTCGCTCGCATGGGCGAGTACTATCGCCGCGCGAACCGAATCCACCATGTCATAACGAGCTATTCGCATGGCGAGCAGCGCCATGACGGGTTTTGCGAGGACGAACAGTGCGAGCCATAGGGTGGCTTGCAGCGGCGCAGAGGCCATCGCCCGCGGATCAACTTGCATCCCAACCGTAACAAAAAACAGGCCGAGCAGCATGTCGCGGAACGGTCGAAGTTGTGCAGCGACCCGGTGGCGCAGATCGCTCTCGCCGACGGCAACTCCAGCCAGAAACGCACCGACAGTGGGCGCGGCACCAACACGCTTCGCGACGTAGGCGGTGCCGAGGGCAAGCAGAAGGGCCGACAGCAGAAACAAGTCGACTGACTTGCGCTTGCTGATCCATCCCAGGACGAACCGCAACACCGGACGGCCCAGCCACAACAATCCGCCGAGATTGAGCGCCGCTACGACGAGTTGCCGAAGCGCCGGCAGAAACTCGATCGAGCCTGTTGCGCTACCCGAGTCGATTACGACGAGAAAGGGCAGAGTGGCCACATCCTGGAAGAGGAGAATCCCTGCTGCCATCCGGCCGTGGGGTCGCGCGAGCTCCCCTTGGTCCTGAAGTTGCTTCAGCGCGATGCCAGTAGAGCACATGGCGGTCGCACCCCCTACCAGGACCGCAGTTGGCCACGACAGTCCGAGCGCACGCGCCACCAGCGCCGCACACGTCGTGCTTATGGCAACCTGCAGGGAGCCCGCTACGAACACCGCTCGCCGCGCGGCCCACATTTCCGTCCAGGAGAATTCGAGGCCCACCATGAACATCAGGAGGATCAGGCCGAGTTGGGCGAGGAAATGCGCGCCGTCGCTTGCTGCGACCACGCCCAGGCTGAACGGCCCAACCACGACGCCCCCAAGGAGATAGCCGAGCATCGCCGGCAGACCGACGCGGCTGACGAGTGCAATCCCCAGCGCTGATGCACAAAGCAGCGTGAGCGTTTCGATTACGAGCACTTCGTTCATTGGAGGATGGCGTTCGCCAGGGCAATCTGGGGAGCCTAACGATTCGTGACGCCAGCTTCCGTTGACGCTCGTCAACGGAAGTTGCGGGTCAGTCGGCCAGTTGACATGAGTCAATTACGCGGCGACCCCCCCTCTCTTCAATACAAAATGCGCAAGTTAGGAATCTCGCGAGGTGGAACAGTTTCTGCTGGCATGACTGCCGGTGGTACGCGATGAACCGGGGACGATCGCCTGGTTTGGCCGGCGCGAAACTGCCGGAATGAGGAGCACACCGTGATGAACCTGACGGAAGCGAAGCCGTTCAATCCCGCGATGGCTGTGATGTCCTGTAGTCCGCCTGACTCTATGGCTTGCCGGGACAGGCCGCTCGCTGCCCTGGAGCGCCTCGCGATTCTCGGGAGGTACGACACTGGCGAGCCGGTATATCGCTGCAATGATTCGATCGAACACTGGTACCGGTTGGTGTCGGGCGCGGCGCGCCTGGCTGCGGTATCCGGTGACGGGCGGCGGCACATCGTGGACTTTGTATTTCCGGGTGACTTTTTTGGATTTGGTGGTTTCGGTAGCCGCCAGTTTTGTGTTGAGGTCATGGTCGCCGGGACGCTCGTCGCTCGCTATCCGCGTAGCAGTGCGGAGCGACTCGCTGATGCGGATCCGCAGACTGCGCGGAATATTCGCAAGGCCGCGTTCCAGTCGATCACGCGCATGCAAAGGCGCATGGTTATGCTCGGTCAGACCAGTGCCCTGGAGAAGGTCAGTGCCTTTCTGCTGGAGATGTCAGACCGAAGTCAGCATTGTGCGAGCAGCGCCGTGTTTCTGCCGATGTCCCGGTATGACATCGCGGATTACCTCGCGATGGCTGTCGAGACCGTGAGCCGCACTCTGACCGAATTGCGAATCCGGCAAACGATCGCGTTTCGAGGAGTGCGTCACGTCTGCATCTGCAATCGTAACGCCTTGCAGGCGCTCACGAGCGGGCTGACAGATCGGCTGTGACCCGCAACTGCTGACAGTTCTTCGATCCTGCGTAGATGTCCGGCGCACCCCCTGTTGAGCAACGTCGATCCTGACAAGATCAGTTGCCTGAAGGCGCGCCGGGCAATCTTCTGTTTGCGCATCGCAGCAACACTCGGAGCTCGGCTGGGGGGTGCCGTGTAAAAAACTTTTCCGCTGGTGGACGAATTCGCGTGCCATCATAGTAAGCAAATATCTGGAAGCCGGCTCGGCTGTCCGGGCACTGTGGATCGGCCATGGAAGAGGACGACATGAAGACGATTTTCTCGACCGCCGGTGTTCGACCGTGTGAGCGCTTCGACTCCTGGCACGCGAGGGCACGCCAGTACGTCGTTGACCATGACTCGCGGCCTAACTGTCTGCTGACCTTTGAAGCGAAGCTGTCTACCGCGGCGCTGGATGATATAACTCTCGTCTCGTTTGAAAGCTCACCGATGACGGTGTCGCATACGTCCAGACACATTGCACACGCGACATCCGACGAGCTGTTTATCTGCCGCCAACTCGCGGGTGAATTGTTACTGGAGCAGGAAGGTCGTGAGGTGACGTTGCGGGCGGGCGACATGACGATGCTCGACCCTCGCCGGCCATACAGGGGGCGATTTCTTGCGGGTGCCAACCTTCTGCTCGTAAAAGTGCCGCGGCGCCGGCTGGAGGCGCGTGTGGGCCGGACCAAGAACATGGTTGCCCAGACCATGAGGTCCGAGCAGGGGGAGATCGGCATGGTCTCCGATTTCCTTTCGCTTCTGTCGGTGCATGTGGAGCGGCTGGGTCCGGCGACTGCCACGGTCGCGGAACAGGTGCTCGATCTCCTCGCTATGGCCTTACTCGAGGCGAATGGGCTATCGAGGCGCGGGATGCCGGCTGCGCGTTTCGAGGTGTTGGCTCGGGTACGCTCAGCCATCGAAAGTCGACTTAGCGACCCGGCGTTAGATCCAGCCACGGTCGCTGCGGCTGCGGGTATCAGCGTCCGCTATGCAAATGCAGTGTTGGCGCAACAGAGCACCTCGCTCGCGCGGCTCATCCAGATACGCCGCCTGGAACGATGCCGGAAGGCGCTCGGCGATTTGACGCAGGCGCACCGTTCCATTAGCGATATTGCGTACTTCTGGGGATTCTCGGACATGACCCACTTCGGCAGGAGATTCAGGTTGGCTTATGGGCTCCTGCCCAGTGAGTACCGCAGGGCTCACAGCCCTACGGTTTTGATTCAGTCAGGTGGCCGCTGATTCGAACGAGGGTCGGAATCACGTACCGAATCCGCGGATGACTCTGGTGGCCGAACGAGGTTGCCCCGGCCGTGTTCGAGTAGCAAAGCAAATTCATTGCTGGGCAGAGGATGACTGTGAAGGTAGCCCTGCGACTGATCACAACCTATATGCCACATGAAATCGAGCTGATCCTGGGTTTCCACGCCTTCCGCAACCGTTGTCAGCCTGAATGCACGGGCGAGTGTAATAATGGTTTTCACGAGCATTCGCCCGACCTGGTCCTGCGGAACCTCACGAGTGAAGGTTCGATCGATCTTCAAGGTATCAATGGGCAGTTTCGCGAGGCGCCCCAGCGACGAGTAGCCGGTTCCAAAGTCATCAATTGCGACCCTGACACCGGCCGCACGCAACAACTTGAGCTTCCCGACCTCAGCTGCCAGATCCTCGTGCAGCGCGCCCTCCGTGATCTCAATATCCAGCCCGGCTTGCAGTGTCGACCATCCTGCGAGCACATTCAGGAAGCTCTCAACGAAATCCGGAAGCCGCAACTGGTTGGGGGTGATGTTTACGGCGACCCGCAACGGAGCGAGCCCCGAGCTCATCCACCGTTGACAATCCAGCGCCGCGCGTCGAATGACCCAATCGCCTACCTCGGCCATGAGGCCCGAAGCTTCGAGTGCAGGAAGAAAGGCCGCCGGTGAGATGAGGCCGGCCGCCGGATCACGCCATCGGATCAGGGCTTCCACGCCTTCGATGCGTCTGGAGATCACGTTCACCTTCGGCTGGTAGTGCAACTCGAATTGCTCCCGGTCCAACGCGAGTCGCAATTTGTGCTCGAGCGCGAGGCGGCCCACCGTTTCTGAATTGGTTTTTTCGCTGTAATAGATTTGCCGGTCACCGCAGGCCCTGGCATTGCGCAATGCGGCCTCAGCGTTCTGTACGAGCGAATTAGCATCTTTTCCATGTTCCGGATGAGTGACCAGGCCCGATCTCACGGCAACCGGGATTTCCCGCTGCTCGATGATAAAGGGCTCGCCGAAGAGCGCCGCGCCATGCTCGCCTGCCGCTGCCAGCGTCTCATCGATCGTGTGCTGTCCCCGATCCCGTATGAAGGCGAACGTGCCGCCGCCAAAATGTCCAATGTGCTCACTTTGCTGGAAGCGGCGTTTGATCCGGTCAGCCACATGTTGCAACAGGAGGTCGCCGATTCGACGGCCGAAGGAATCGTTAATTACGCTCAATCGTTCAATATCGATCACGCAGACCGCGTATCGCGAACGCGGCCTGGCGGCCCCCGCAAGGAGCCTCGAGAGCCGCTCACAGAACAGTGATCGCTTAGCCAGCCCCGTCTGCGGGTCGAAGTGAGACAGAAAGCGCACCGTCGAATCCTTTTGCAGATATTGCATGGCAAAGGACACATTTCCCGAGACCTCCCGCAGCATCTGCAATTCTTCTTTACTGAGCGTCACCAGGCCGCGCGCCGCGAGCACTAGTACGCCCAACGCGGTTTTGTCAACGAACAGGGGCAGTGCGACGAGCGAACGCAGCCGCGTTTGCCGCATGGAGGCCTGCAGACTCCGCATGCCCTCGGCGTCCGACGTATCCGTGCAGACAAACACATTGCCGGTTTTTATCACGTGATCGACGACGCTCAACCCAGACTCAGGAGACTCAGAAACTGCCTTCCGCAAAGCCGCGCCAACACCTTCGTCCTCACCACTGCAGCCGAGCATCTGCGGCGCGGGGGCGCCGGGCGCCTTGTAATAGACAATCGATGTCGCATACCCGCCAACGGCTACCGCAAGACGACAGATTTCGCTGAACAACTCCTTGCGCTCGCGAACGCGGATGAGCAGCGCATTGACGCCGCTGAGCATGCGCAAGACGCGGTCGAGACGATTGATGCGCGCTTGGTCAGCGCGACGCTCATTCAGCGCCGCGACGTCCTTGAGAGCGCGGCGAATCGCCGGCGCGAGGCGCGCCAGTTTGGCTTTCAGGATGTAATCAACAGCGCCACTGTGCAACGCCGTGATTGCGAGCTCTTCGCCCATCGTCCCGGAAACAAAGATGAAGGGCACGTCCTGAGCCATGTCGTGGGCGATTTCGAGCGCCCCGAGCCCATCGAATTGCGGCAGACTGAAGTCCGAGAGGATGATGTCCGGCGCGAATTCCCTCAGTGCATCGCGTAGCCCCGTCTCTGTCTCGACACGCTTTGATACACACTGCAGCCCCGCCATTTTCAGGTGAAGCAGAGTCAATTCTGCATCGCTTACCACGTCCTCCACCATGAGGACTCGAACGGACTGTGACTTCTCCTCCGTCATGATTGATCCCTCGTCGATCCCGGGGCCGGTCAGACAGCGGATCACGATCGTCATCATAAGCACATATCTGGAACCCGGATCGGCTGTCCGGGCACTGTGGATCGGCCACGGAAGAGGGCGACATGAAGACGATTTTCTCGACCGTCGGTGTTCGACCGTGAGCGCTTCGACTCCTGGCACGCGAGCGCACGTTGGACGCGGCCATGAGCCGCTCATCGGTGTCCATCGGTTTTCGGACCCTGGGCGAGCTGCCGAGCGCAGTACGCCGAAAATGTGGTTGCCGGGCGACCCAGGAGCCAGCGCAACACATTACCGTTTCCAGTAATTCCATAGCGGTCGTAGTAGGCGAACAGGCGGTACAGGGCGTTGGCGCTTCGGTCATCGAACGCGTCGCGGTCTTTTCCTTTGCCGAACCATTCGATGACTTCGCCCGGGTTGAGACGGCCGACGTTAATGTTAACTCCGGACACGGCGCCGATAATTGCGCCAATATCTCGGGTGCTCAGGTGCTCACCCGCGGCAATCTCGTAGGTGGCCCACCGGTGGCCTTCCTCAGTGACAACCTTTGCCGCCACTTCGGCGACATCGGCTATATCAACGAATCCCAGCCTGCGCTCTTCGGAATAAGGGAGGGCCACAAATCGATCGGCTACGGCGCGCCTTACATCGACATTCTGCATGTAGTGCTGGGGTTGGAGGATCGTCCAATCCATGCGCATGTGGACGAGGTGACTCTCTACACGCAGCTTGTTCTGGTGATTGACGAGATCATCAATCTGCGGGTGAATTACCGACATGTAAACAAATCGCGGCGTTTGCGCATCGCGCGCTGCATTGATGAGAGCGGTGCCCATCTCAGCCTCACGAGGATGGAATGTGGGACCGATGTGGATCACAGCCTCGACGCCATCCACACAGCGTGCCAACACCGCCGGGTCGTTCATATCACCCGCAATCGCCTCAACGCCATTGGTCGGCTCGGCAGGAAGATGGCGACTCAGCGCCCGTACCTGCCGCCCCTTCGACAACAGCAGTGGGATGATGTGTCGCGCCGTTTTGCCATTGGCCGATGTGACCAGGATCATTGCTTTCTTCCTCTCGAGTTAGACTCAAAGTGTGAGGCGCTGGATGGCCTCGATGTTCGAAGCTCGTGCGTGTCGCGCGTGATTATAGGCCGGCTCCCGACTGCGAAGCGCGTTCCTCGCATCACCGCTGACAAATCAACGTGCCATAAGCCCGGATGATGGGCGGCATTTGTCCAAGCAATTTGCGCTCACGCCGAGCCTGCTTTAATAAGATGGCTGAGGGACCGCGAAAATCTCGGGGTGTTGTCTATGGCGATTATCGGAATTCAGGCGATTACTTATTGCGTCGATGATGTTGCGCTGTGCACACGCTTTTTCGACGACTTCGGCCTGTCAATTCAGGAGAATTCAAATGAGGAAGTGAGCTTCCTGCTCCCCGACAATTCGCGAGTGTTGTTACGCTCGCTCGAACGGTATCCGGTGCATGGCTCGCGAATAGTGGGTCCCGGGGTGCACGAAGTGATTTGGGGTGTGGATACGCATTGCGCGCTGGACAAGTTGATTGCCGGCCTCGAGCGCGACCGCGAGGTTCGTCGCGATACGGACAGTACCGCACATTTTATTTGCGATGACGGTATCGCTATGGGATTGCGCGTCTGGGCCGACAAGAAGCCGGTGCGGACTACGACCGAGCCGGTAAATTCACCGGGCAACATCAATCGCATGAATGTAAATCGACGCTGGATTGCGCGTGCACGCCCCAAGTGCATGCAGCATGTGGTTTTCATGTCCAAGGATTTTGAAGCGTCTTTTGCGTTTATTCGCGATCGCTTGGGGTTCAGGTTGTCGGACCATCAACGATCTCTGGGGATATTCGCTCGTGCTGACGGTACGAACGATCATCACAATATCTATTTCCTGAACGCCCACGCCCCGTTGCCCGGGGCTGATGGACAGGTGCGCTTTCATCATGTCAATTACGGTGTCACTGACCTCGATGAAATCATGGTTGGAAAGAACTACATGGAGCGGCGAGGCTGGGCGCGCTCCATCTGGGGGATTGGGCGCCACCGGATTGCGTCAGCGCTTTTTCTGTATCTACCGGCCCCAACGGGCGGTGAAGCCGAATACGGCGCGGACTCGGACGCTCTGGATGACAACTGGGTCCCGCGCACCTGGGATCCACTCTTCGGCCTTGGCCAATGGATGCACGACATGCCGGAATTTTGGCGACCGGGCTCCGACTGGGATGTGGGCTTCGTCGAAGCGCCTTCGCGCGGCAGCGTCGTTCCGCACACAGGCGCCGTCGCTGAGAACACTCATCCGACCGCCGGTCTGTCTGTGGTGAGCGAAGGCAAAACTGCGGCGTGAAAACCTGGGCGCTTACCGATTGGTAGGCAGGTCCGCAGCCGCCGTATGCAGTAATTCGCGAAACCAGGCGTGTGCGGGGTCGGCGTCGCTGCGCTTGTGCCAGAGCAAGACCTCTTTCACGGGGGGTACGGCAATCGGGGCTGGACGAATGACGAGCCCCAGAGGAGGGCCCAGCAACTCGGCCAACCGCCGAGGGATCAACGTCGTCATTGGCGTTCCAGGCAAGACGCATGCTGCGGCCGTGAAGCTGGGCATTATCAAGGCGGCCTTCAGCGGAAGTTTCTGATGCCGGATCGCAGCTTCGACGACACTGAATACGACGTGGGTGAATCGGACCTCCGCGTAAGGCAAGGAAAAAAACTCCTCTTGACTCAGAGGCAAGTGCGCTGCCGGGCCCTTGGCGTCAACAACCAGGACAAATTCGTCTTCGAAGAGCGGCTCACCGTTGAGCTGGGCCGCGATTTCACTGTCGTCCAGGAGCTCGCGCTCCTGCACTGTTATGCAGAAATCAGCCAGCCCGCGGTCAACTTTTGTGAGGCTGTCGGGACCGAGATTTTCCACGTGACAGCGTATGCGCGGCGCTTGAGTGAGGAGCCTGCGATTCAGCACCGGCATGAACACCGAGGTCGTGTAGTCGGACATGATGAGGCGAAATTCCCGCTCGCTGCTCCACGGGACAAACGTGGGTTCGGCGCGCAGTGTAGTGCGGATTTTGAGGAGCAGGTCGCGCACTTCTCCGGCCATCTCGGCCGCCCGCGGCGTCAACTCCAGCCCGGAGCCAACCTTTTCCAGCAGCGGGTCCCCCAAGTACACACGCAGTCTGGCCAATGCACCGCTCATGGCCGGTTGGGATACGCACAACTTTTCGGCCGCGCGCGTGACGTGCCTCTCGGTGAGTAACGCATCCAGCGCAACCAATAAATTGAGGTCAAAATTGTCCAGGTGCACCGTCAAACTCCTCAGCAGGCGAGGCCGGGTTGTTGCACTGTCTCATATTGGACAGGCGAGGGGTCCGGCCGCGACGGCGAGTTCGGGCTGTCAATCCGTGCGCAGTCTAACAGTAATCGTCAGTCGGCGACCAAGGGGGCCCGGCCGGCGACCGCGGTACTAGAACTTTACGCCAACGGTCACGCCGTAAGTGCGCGGCGCTCCGAGCGACACTTCCTCGCCTTGCCCCGCTTCGATGAGCGAAGTCGCGTAGATGGTCTTGCCGAGGTTCTTCCCCCACAGCTTCAAGAGGTAATGATCGTTGGTGTCCGACCACGTGGCCGACGCATTCACGAGGTCATAGCTCGGCTGATACGCAACGTTGTCGGGCGCGGCAAAAAAGCGGTCACTGCGGTAATAGGTGACGTTGAACTCAAAGGAGCCCAGCGCGGATGTGAGTTTATAGTCGCCGCCAATATTGAAAGTGGCTGTAGGTGCAAACGGCAGTTGCTTTCCATCGGCCGGCGCGGAGCAGACGCCGCCGGGCGGCGGTACACACCCGTTGATCGGCACGACGTAATCGGCGAGCGGGAAAGAGTCAAAGCGAGCATGAGTGTAGGAGAAGCCGCCGGTGATCGAGAAGCCGCTGAACAAAATGGCTTCAGCGTCGAGGTCCGCACCGTAAATTTTGGCGCTGGCCCCGTTGTAGATGGACTCGTTACCGTCAACGTAGCGTCCAACCTGGATGTTCTTATAGCTGTAGTCATAGGCGGCGCCATTGACTCGCAGGCGGCGATCGAAGAATTCCGTCTTCAAACCGACTTCGGCGGCACCGATCGTCTCGGGTGAATACGGAGGATTAGAGGGCACCGCAAGGTTGTAGCCGCCGCTCTTGAAGCCGGTGTTGTATGAAATGTAGCCGAGGACGTCGGGAGTGAACTGATGGTCCAGGGCGACGCGATAAGTGAGCCTGTTAAAGTCCAGACTGCCCGGAATGCCGCTGTTGGGCGGCGGGATTGGGGTCGTTGCGACCGGCGTGCCGGCCACGATAAAAGCGAAGTTGCCTTCGATATCGCGCTTTTCATGAGTGAAGCGCGCGCCCACCGTCAGATGCGTATCTGGAAAGATCTGATACGTTCCTTGAGCGTATGCGGCGATTGAATTGGTATGCTCGCCGTCACGTTCGTCTATGGTCACAGGGACACCCGCGACGGGCGAGACGATCGACGGACCGAAGTTGATGTCGAGCGGTTCCCACTGATCGATTGCGTGGTAGTAATAAAGACCCGAAACCCAATTGAGCGGACCCGGACTGTTCGATGCAAGCTGCAATTCCTGCGTGAATTGTTCATTCGAGGCGATTCCGGCAATCTCCAGTATGTCAGCCGGTGTGGCATCGGTATCGAGGAGGAGATTGGAGCGTGAGGTCCGATAGGCCGAAATGCTTTGCAGGGAGAAGTGGGCAAAATCCTGATTGATCTGCACCGCAGCGCCGCCGGACTGCAATGTGTTCACCGGGTTGATGTTGTTATTGATGTCGAAGGGTCCGCCCATGGGATAGGGCCCGCCGAAGAACGGATTATCGAACGTGCCGGGATATTGCCGGCCCAGGTGCTGAACGTCACGGCTGCTCACCTTGTCTTCGTAGTCGAGCGCCACACGGATTGTTGTGGAGTCATTGGCCTGCAGCAGGAATTTCGTTCGAGCGGCGAGGTCATGATTGAGCTGGCCGATGGACGAGCCGGTCGCGAGGTTGGTGCCCCACGCTTCATTCTGGTGTTCGTAGCGAACGGCTGCATCAGCGGCGAGCCTCTGTGTGAGGCCCCCCGTGACATAAAGATCCCCCACGGTGTCTTGATAATTCGCGTAGGTGACGTTCGCCGCACCCGAGAAGTTCTGGCTGGGATCCTTGGTAACGACTTGTATCAGGCCACCGGTGGCGTTTCGTCCAAACAACGTTCCTTGTGGCCCTTTCAGCACTTCGATGCGGTCAATGTTGTTCAGGGTCAGGAGCGATGCGGGAGCAAAGCCCAAATAGACGCCGTCGATGTAAGTCGCAACCGGCTGCTCGAGTCCGGGACCATTGGTACTCGAGCCGACACCGCGGATGTGCGGCTGAGTGTATCCCGCGACCTGGGGCACCGTCAGGCCCGGAGTTACCAAATTGAGATCTTGAGTGGTGCTGATGCCAACGCTCTGCAATTGCGCCCCCGTCGCCGCGGTCACGGACACTGGAACGCTTTGGAGCGGCTCCGAACGACGCTGGGCGGTGACTACAATCTCAGCAATTTCGCTGACGGGGGGTGCGGTCTGTCCAGTACCCTCGGCGTCGCCCGGCCCGGCCGCCGGCGTTGCTGCCAGAGCTTGCGCCGCCCCGACCAAAACCATTGCGATTCCAAGAAACCCAACCGGCGCAATGCGATTCATTCTTCCCCCTTATTCCGAATGACAGCGATGCATTTGTTCTCTGCGGCGCCAAAGGGTCAACCTTGGAGCACCCCCTCGCGTCATTTGAGCCGCACGTCAGTTCCGATGTCCAATCGGTTATAGATATGCCGTTCATTCGCGGCGAGGATGATCGCGCGATAATCACGCCCTATTGCCTGCATCGGCCAAACCGATTTCCCTGATAGTCGCGCACGTGGGACCATGGCGCTGAACTACGGTGGCGGCCTGCCACAATCCAAATCCGGGGGGTCGGCGGGTACGCCGATGCAATATCACGAGCAAGATTATCATTAGCTGTGCGGTCACCGGCGCCATGCATACGCCGACCATGTCAGCGGCGCTGCCCATCACTGCGCAGGCGATCGCCGATCAGTCGGTTGCAGCCGTTGAGGCGGGTGCTGCGATCGTTCATCTGCATGCGCGTGTTCCCGAGACGGGCGAACCTACCGGCGATCCCGCAGTATTCGAGCGCTTCATACCGCAGATCACCGATCGATGTGACGCAATAATCAACATCACCACGGGCGGCAGTCCGACAATGAGCGTCGCGGATCGATTGCGTGCGGCCGTTAAATTCAAACCTGAAATGTGCTCCCTCAACATGGGCAGCATGAACTTTGCCATATTCCCGGCCGCCAGGCGTGTTACGAGCTGGCAACACAGCTGGGAAAAACCTTACGTAGAAAACAGCGATGATTTCATTTTCAGGAACACGTTTCGCGACATCGATTACATCCTCAGAACCATCGGTGAATTCGGTACGAAGTTCGAGCACGAGTGTTACGACGTGGGGCATCTTTACAGCGTGGCGCATTTTCTCGACCGCGGCCTCATTCGGCCCCCCTTTTTCCTGCAATTCATTTTTGGAATTCTAGGCGGCATCGGCGCTGATCCGGACAATCTGATGTTCATGAAGCAGACAGCCGATCGGTTGTTCGGACCCGCTAACTTTCGCTGGTCGGTGCTCGCTGCCGGGCGGCATCAAATGCCGTTCATAACGCAAGCCGCCCTGCTGGGCGGCAATGTCCGCGTGGGCCTCGAGGACAGCCTTTTTATTGAGCGCGGCAAACTCGCTCAGTCCAACGCCGAACAGGTGCTCAAAGCGAAGCGCATTCTTGCGGAGATGGGCCATGAAGCGGCCTCCGCGCAAGACGCGCGCGACATGTTGGCCTTGAGAGGACGACGACTGGGTGGACCTCAGACACTATCGAGCGCTACTGCTCGAGATTCATAGGAGTGTGACATGTACGTTACTGATAGCTGGTTTGCAGGCGCGTTTGCGGAGGAGGTCAACCGGAAACCGATGCAGCGAACCTTGCTGGATGAGCCAATCGTCTTTTATCGAACTGAGTCAGGTGCCCCTGTTGCCTTGGGGGACGTTTGCCCGCATCGGCGTGCGCCACTGCATTTAGGGCGAGTGTTTGGCGATTCGATTGCCTGTCCTTACCACGGTCTGCGGTTCGATCCCTCGGGTCAGTGCGTGCACAATCCGAACTTCAACAACGCACCACCCTCAGTGCGTGCCAGGCAGTACCCGGTCGTCGAGCGCGACGACGTGATTTGGGTTTGGATGGGGGATGCCGCAAAGGCCGATGCGTCGAAAATCATCTCGTTCGATGAAGTAGTGGGATCGGAACGCTGCACCGTGGTTCGCGGCTACCTCAACATCAAGGCGGCTGAGCCGCTCATTTCCGACAATCTCCTCGATTTGTCCCACGCGGAGTTTCTTCATCCGTATCTGGCCAATCCTGGATTCAACGGTCGGCTGCAGCAGACGGTGCGCCAGGAGGGGGATAGGGTGTTTTCACTGTATTCGATGCAGAACGAACCACTGACACCCATATTGAGCAACCTTTGGGACAAACCGCCCATTGAGAAAGCCGATCTGCGCTTCAACATGCGGTGGGACTTGCCCTCGTGCCTGCTGCTCGAAATCGGCGCCACGCCGCCCGGACGCGACCAGAGTGAAGGCATCACGGCATGGTCATCCCACCTGCTAACCCCGGAAACTGAAAGCAGCACGCACTACTTCTGGACCTTTGCCCGCGACAGTAAATTGGCAGATGCTGCGCTCAGCGAGCAACTGCGATCGGGAGTGTCGCAGGCGTTCATAGCTGAGGATGCGCTGATCATCGAGTGGCAGCAGAAGTATTCGACGGTGTCGAGTCTGCCGCCTTCTCCGCGGCGCCTGCTCCCCGGTGATCGTGGAGGGGCCCTTGCGCGGCAAGTGGTCGAGCGAATTCTCGCATCGCGCCAGTCTCCGGGAGGCCGCGTGATTCAGACCGGTTCGATCTCATGACGCCGCCGGCGCAGACCAACAAGTTTGGATTGGGATCATTCCGCACCGCGGCCGGCCGCGCCTTTGTGGGATTGGTTCTCGAAGAAGAGGGAGAATTTCAGGTCGTTGATCTCAACCACCTCGAGCTGCGCGGGCCGACGCAGGGCGCAGCTCATGGCGCGTCCCTGCTGTTACTTTTGGAGGAGTGGGATCACTACTTCCCTGAATTGCTGCAGGCGCGAGAAATGCTGAGTGACGGTCGTCGGCCGTTGGTCGTCCGGCATCCGTTGAAGTCCCTCGAGAATCACGTTCCCTACATACCCCGTCAGATCCTTTGCGTTGGCGCCAACTATCGAACCCATGTCATCGATATGCTCGTTGCGCAGCCGAGTCCGCACATGGCGGGGTTGTCTATCGAACAACGAAGGGCTGCAGCGGAAAAAATGATGGATGAACGTGCACTACACGGGGTCCCCTATGCGTTCAGCAAGCTGCCCTCGTGTGTGGCGGGCCCGTTCGATCCCCTCGTGTTGCCTGCAGATGTCCAGAAACCTGATTGGGAATTGGAACTGGCCGTAATCATCGGTCGCCGTGCGCGTCATGTTGCGCGTGAGTTCGCACTCGAGTACGTAGCCGGATTTGCAATCGCGAACGATGTGACAGCTCGCGATAGAGTGTACAGGGCGGATATCCCCGATCTGGCAACTGACTTTCTCGCCGGCAAGAGCTCACCGGGCTTCCTGCCCTTTGGACCCTGGATCACGCCTCGCTGTTTTGTCGACCATGCGCACTTGCGGATTACACTCGAGCTCAATGGCGATTTGATGCAGGACGGCGCCACGGGCGACATGATCTTTGATGTGCCCCGGCAGATCGAATATCTCTCGGATCGCGTTGAGCTGTGGCCCGGCGATGTGATCTGTACCGGTTCGCCGGCGGGCAATGGTATGCACCATCAACGATTTCTGCGATCGGGTGACGAGGTATACGGTGCCATAACCGGGCTCGGGGAGATCCGCAATCGCTGCGTCCTCGAGCGACCCGTGGATAGGTGCGGTCGCCCGTTGAGTGCTGCTCGACTCCCATGCGAATAGTTGCCCTGGAAGAGCACTTCGCCTTTCCGGATTTGGTCAGCCGGATACCTGCGAGCACAATCGCCGCCTGGGGGTGGCCTGAAGTGACGCCGCCCCATCTGCGGCATTCGGAACGATTGGCGGATGTAGGCGAGAAACGGCTGCGGGATATGGATGAAGCGGGAGTGACGGTTCAAGTGCTGTCGTCCGCGGGGGCCGGCGCTGACTTGCTCCACGGCGCTGACGGGATCACGTACGCTCGGGATCAAAATGATCGGCTGGCGCAATGCGTTGGCCGATTCCCCGATCGGTTCGGCGGTTTTGCGCACCTGCCGATGACCAGCCCTGATGCCGCCGCGGACGAATTGGAGCGCTGTATCACGGAGCTCGGATTTCGAGGTGCCTTGATCAATGGCATGACCCAGGGTCGTTTCCTGGATCATCCTGATTTCGAGCCGGTATTGGGCCGCGCCGAGCTGTTGGACGTCCCAATCTACCTGCATCCGGGCCTTCCACCCGCGGCGGTCCGACACGCCTACTACGACGATCTACCGGGTCAAACGGGCTTTCTGCTGTCGATTTCGGGATGGGGCTGGCATGCAGAGACCGCCCTCCATGTGCTTCGCCTGGTGTTGTCGGGGAGGCTGGATTCCCACCCGCGCCTGAAGTTGATCGTGGGACACATGGGCGAGGGCTTGCCGGCGATGCTTTCCAGGTTCGAAAGGGTTTTCACACCGGTGACGTCCACGTACCTGTCACGCACGGTCAGTCAGACAATTCGAGACCAGGTGTGGATCACCACCAGTGGCATGTTTGACGCGGCATCATTCTCGGCGGCACTGCTCGCGTTCGGCACGGATCGCATTTTGTTCTCGGTGGACTATCCATACGCGCCGAATCTCGCCGGACGGCGATTTCTGGACTCGCTTGCGGTTTGCGCGACGGACAAAATGAAGATCGCACATGGAAATGCTGACGGACTGCTGCGGCTGCAAGCGGGGCTGAAAAGATGACCAGGCGCATCGTGGACTTGTCCATCTATCTGGAAAACGATGTCGTATCCGACCCGCCCATCTATCGACCGAAGATCACGTACATCGATCACAAGACTTCAATGCAGCAGTTGTTGGGATTCTTCCCCGGTCTCGAGCCGGGGGACCTCCCCGATGAAGAGGCATGGGCCATCGAGCGGGTGGAGCTCATTACTCACAACGGCACTCACCTGGATGCGCCGTATCACTTTGCTTCCACCATGAATGAGGGCGAACGCGCGATTACCATCGACGAAGTGCCCCTCGATTGGTGCCTGCAGGCCGGGGTCAAACTCGATTTCCGGCGCTTCGCCGACGGCTACGTCGTCACTGCAGACGACGTCGAGGGTGAACTGCGCCGAATCAACTACGAGCTGAAACCACTCGACATTGTTGTAATCAACACGCGTGCCGGCGAGCGATACGGCCACGATGACTATGTGAGTGCAGGGTGCGGCATGGGTTATGAGGCTACGATGTATCTATTGAGCCGGGGCGTGCGACTCACGGGTACCGACGGCTGGAGCTGGGATGCGCCGTTCGTCCACACGGCGCGGCGATATGAGTCCGAACGGGATGCCTCGATGATTTGGGAGGGACACAAAGCCGGCCGCGACATCGGCTATTGCCACCTGGAGAAACTACACAATCTGGAAGCTCTACCCCCGCATGGCTTCAAGATCTGCTGCTTTCCAGTGAAGATTCGCGCCGCTTCGGCGGGGTGGACGCGAGCGGTGGCTCTGCTCGAATGAACCCCAGTCCGAACATCAATGGCCGCGCAGATCCCCGTGTCGATGCGGATCCGGCGGAGACGCGTGAATGGATCGAATCGCTCGACAGTGTCATTCGTAATGTGGGACCGGAACGCGCGCTGTTTTTGCTCAATGAGCTCGAGGAGCAAATGCGGCGCAAAGGCCTGCGCGCATCGATTCAACCTTATTCCGCATACCGCAATACGATTCCCGTCGACCGACAGGGTGCGTATCCCGGTGATTTGGCCATGGAAGAGCGGATCACCTCCGTCATTCGCTGGAACGCGTTGGCCATGGTGGTCAGGGCGAATCAGACATACGGCGAGCTGGGCGGCCATATTGCAAGTTATGCATCGGCCGCGGAAATCTTCGAGGTGGGATTCAATCATTTTTTCCGGGCGCCGTCGGCACAATCGGCCGGCGATCTGGTGTTCTTTCAACCCCATTCGGCGCCTGGCATTTACGCACGTGCCTATCTGGAAGGGCGTCTGAACGAGGAGCAACTCGCGCACTACCGTCAAGAGGTGGGTGGCCGAGGGCTGTGCTCGTATTGTCATCCGTGGCTCATGCCGGACTTTTGGCAGTTTCCCACCGGGTCAATGGGCATCGGGCCGATCAGTGCAGTTTATCAGGCCCGCTTCATGCGTTACCTCGAGCACCGCGGCCTGCAGGAGACTGCGCAGCGGCACGTCTGGGGTGTGTTTGGCGATGGCGAGATGGACGAGCCCGAATCGATCGGTGGCCTGACGCTCGCAGCGCGAGAGGGCCTCGATAATCTGACCTTCGTCGTCAATTGCAATCTGCAACGCCTGGATGGACCTGTGCGTGGCAACGGACAGATCATCCAGGAGTTGGAGTCTCTGTTTACCGGTGCCGGATGGAACGTCATCAAGGTGTTGTGGGGCTCCGAATGGGATTGCCTTTTTGCCCGGGACACGAATCATGTGTTGCTGCGCCGATTTGCCGAGACCGTCGACGGCCAGTATCAAAACCTCGGTGCTAACGACGGCGATTACAACCGGGCCAAATTTTTCCAGCTGGATCCAAGCTCGAGCGCACTGGTTGAGCACATGTCGGACGCGGAGATCAACGCGCTAAAACGAGGAGGGCATGATTTTCGCAAGCTCCATGCCGCTTTTGCCGCGGCGCTCACTCATAAGGGGCGTCCTACCGTCATTTTAGCCAAAACCAAAAAAGGCTACGGCATGGGTGCTGCCGGTGAATCCCGCATGACTTCGCACCAGGCGAAAAAGCTCGATCTGGATGTGATCCAGGCCTTTCGCGATCGATTCCAACTCCCGCTCTCCGATGCGGCGCTGGCAGAGCTCGAGTTCTACAAACCTGCGCACGACAGCCCGGAGCTGAGTTATCTGCGGTCCCGGCGTGAGGCGCTCGGCGGGTACATGCCGAGCCGTCGCCGGAGCGCGGATTCGCTGCCCGTGCCGCCGATTGAAAGCTACGCACAATTTGCCGTGCAAGCCGATGGCAAGGAAATGTCCACCACCATGGCTGCAGTGCGGATGCTCGGCGCCTTGTTGCGGGACAAGACATTGGGCCCCCGCATTGTGCCGATCGTTGCCGACGAGGCGCGCACCTTTGGGATGGCAAACCTCTTCCGGCAGATTGGGATTTATTCTCCGCTGGGTCAACTCTATGAACCGGAAGATGCCAAATCCATGCTTTCGTACCGGGAGGCAAAAACGGGGCAGTTGCTGGAGGAGGGCATTACCGAGGCGGGTGCTATTTCCTCCTGGGTGGCCGCCGCAACGTCTTACAGTGCGCACGGACTCGCCATGTTGCCTTTCTACATTTACTACTCGATGTTCGGCTTCCAGCGTGTCGGGGATCTGATTTGGGCCGCGGCGGATCAGCGAGCGCGGGGTTTTCTGTTGGGCGCAACCGCCGGCAGGACGACACTCGGCGGCGAGGGGCTGCAACACCAGGACGGCACCAGCCATTTGATCGCGGCCACGATCCCCAATTGTCGCGCATACGATCCCGCGTTTGCTCATGAGCTGGCAGTGATCATCGATTATGGAATGCGCGCGATGTTGGAGCAGCAGACGGATGAGTTTTACTACATCACGGTGATGAACGAGAATTACGCGCAGCCGTCGATGCCGGCCGGTGTTGAAGAGCAAATTGTCAAAGGAATGTATCGGCTGGAAGGGCGGGGCTCGGCGGATGCGGCCGGTCGCGTGCGGCTGTTGGGTTCCGGCGCAATATTGCGGGAAGTGATCGCCGCAGCGGATCTGCTTTTCGCCGACTTCAACATTGCCAGCGACCTATTCAGCGTTACGAGCTTCAGCGAGCTGGCGCGGGATGCCCGTGCGGCCGAGCGACACAATCAACTGCATCCGACTGATGAGCCGAAGGAAAGTCACCTCAATCAATGCCTCGCCGGCGATGCGCCGATCGTCGTCGCCACGGACTATGTCCGCGCGTATCCGGAAATGATTGCCTCTTACCTGCGCGCTCCTTATGTCGTGCTCGGTACCGATGGATTCGGGCGAAGTGACAACCGCGGGACACTGCGTGATTTTTTCGAAGTCGATCGCCGGTACATTGCGATCGCCGCACTGTGGGCGCTCGTTCGCGAGTGCAAATTGGCTCGCGAGAAATTGCAGTCTGCCATCGCCCGGTACGGCATCGACGTAGAACGGGCGGCCCCGTGGACGATTTGACGGTTCTCGGTCCGCCGGTGCGCTTCTGTGGAGAGCCGCGCGATTCGACTGCGCAGGATTTTGCTTTAACTCCCGGACCAGCCTTGGTTCGTCTGTGGGAACCGGTGTATGAAAGGTGATCAAACCGAGTGGCCCGCAGATAGCCCGACAATCGAGGGCGTGATTGCCGCCGAACAGCGCAGGGGTGAAGCGCTCGTCGCGGTCGATTTGGCGGCATTGTGCAATATCCTTGCGCCCGAGCTAACTCATACGCATACGCGCGGCGTTACGGATGATCTATCTGCGTTTCTGCACTTCGTCGAGCACGACATGGCATTCCTCGAAATTGAGCGTGGGCCTCTCACGGTCAGGTTGTTTGGCGATGTGGCCGTTATGACCGGTACTTCCAGCAATCTGGTCAAGCCGCGCGATCAGGAGCCGATTCTTTCGCGCTCACAGGCTCTGCAGGTATGGCAGTGGCGGAGCCACCGGTGGGTCATGTTGGCTTTTCAATCAACGACCCTGCCGTCGCAAACGGCCGATCCATTTTCCAGTTATGTTCGACATGGCAAGTAGATCTTACAACTCGGTATTGAAACAGTCATTGGAGACACAGATAGCCGTCATCCGTTAAAGCGATTATATCTTCCAGGCTTGCGTCGGCTAATCTGGCCCAATTGCGCAACCAGGCGTAGCGAGGCTGCTTGAAAAAGATATTGATAGTGGGCGGCGGTATCGGCGGAATGTGTTCCGCGGTCCAACTTGCGAAGGCCGGCTTGGATGTGACTCTCGTAGATATCGACCCGAATTGGCGTGTCTACGGCGCAGGCATTACGATTACCGGGCCGACCTTCAGGGCACTGCGCGAAGTAGGGGTCATGGAGCAGGTGATCGAAAGGGGGTTTCCCGGCCGCGGCTCCCGGGTGCGAACTCAGAGCGGGATGCTCCTCAAAGAGGTCATCAATGTTGGGTTGGAACCCGGGATCCCGGACGGTGGCGGTATTCTGCGGCCTGCCTTGCATCAGATTCTGTCCGACAAGACAGTGGCCATGGGAGTACGAGTCAAGCTGGGTTTGACAGTCGAGAGAATGAGCTCGAACCCCCGCGAAGCGGTCGTCGGATTCAGCGATCGGAGTGAAGAGCATTTCGACCTGGTAATCGGCGCGGATGGGATCAACTCCAAAGTGAGGTCGCTTGCGTTTCCGGACACGCCGGCGCCTCGCTTCACGGGACAAGGCGCATGGCGCGTGCTCGCGCCGCGACCTCCCGAAGTGGACATGATTGAAATGTACCTTGGCGGGACCGTCAAGGCGGGTGTGACCCCGGTCTCGCAGAATCAGCTATATATGTTTACGCTGTCGCGCGAGACTGCAGGAGAATTCATCGCGCCCGCAGCTCAGCCGGGTCGGCTGCGCGAAGTTCTCACAGGATTCGGCGGACTCATCGGCGAAATCCGCGATTCGCTCAATGCGGATAGTCCCATTGTGTATCGCCCGCTGCACATTGTGCTGTTACCCCCGCCATGGCATAGAGGTCGCGTTGTACTGGTCGGAGATGCCGTTCATGCGACGACACCTCAGCTCGCCTCGGGGGCCGGCTGCGCGGTCGAAGATGCGCTGGTGCTGGCGCAGGAAATCACCCGGCATGCGGTTTTGGAGGATGCGTTAGCTGCTTACACGCACCGTCGTTTCGAGCGATGTCGGGACGTTGTGGAGACATCGGCGAAGCTCGGTGAGATGGAACTTGCCGGCGCTGCGGGCGATCAGCAGGCTCGCGTTTATAGCGAGGCAATGATGCGGCTGACCGCACCCATTTGACGCTGACTTACTGGGGGAGTCTTCTCGGATCGAGCGCTAACGCTCCGACTTACGCGGAGACCCTCAATCGAACTCGTCGCAGGAAGTACAAGCTGACGCCGAGTCCAATCAGAACAGATAGAGATACGCCCACCAGCAAGGCCAGGCACCGGCCTGGGACTCCGGCGATTTCACCGGTGTGAAGGGCGTAGATGGCGTCCCATACTCGAACGCTCGGAGGCATCGATCTCGCGTCGTAGTTTGCGAGCACGCGGCCATCTCGGTTGCTGATGTATACGATGGTCGTGCCAAAGTAGCGCCGCACGTCATTCACCTGGGTCACTCGTACCGCAAACCAAGGCGAATCCGAGTCCGGATATTCGACCCCTGCCAGGTTCGAGCCCGGATACAAAGCCAACGCGCTGGAAATGACGTTGGCCAGCGTGGGTGGCTGGAGTCGGAGCAGGGGCGTGGCGGAGATTGCCGTTGGAGGCGGGCGGGCTGCCTCGAACCTCGAGCCCAAGGGAGCGTCGAACGCTCGAACAACTCCGGCCAACACCAACAGAAGCACGAACGGGGCGATCATCAAACCGAGCGCTCTATGCCAATGGTAGGTACGATACCAAGGAGGCACTTGTCTGCCGGCCGAAGATCCCTGACTGAACGGCGATAGCGCGCGGATCCACTGGCCGGCCCGGGGCCATGCCTGATAGAGACCGAGGCAGATGTTACTGAAGAGCAGGATGCCGCTGAGTCCGATTATCCAATTGCCGGTGGTGTGCAGGAATAGTGTTTGATGCAGGTAGGTAGCGATCTGGAACGCTCCGATGTGGGCATAGTCATGGTCCCAAGGTCGCTCACGTAGTACCGTCCCCTCACCGTCAACTCTGAGTGCGTCGCGAGCGCCGTTCGCGTTAGAAATGACGACATCAAAACGGCCGGGCAGGCCGCCACTCGTGTAGACCGCGGTCACGTGCTGTCCGGGCCGGGTGGTCTCCAACTGCACGAGTGCGGCGTTCAGCTTGTGCGGGTTCAGCGGCTGCTGAGAGCCGGGTACACCCGAATCGTCGAGCTCCCAATGAAACACGAGCAGTGCGCCTGTGACTGCCTGGAGCAGCCACAGGGCGGCCATCGTGAGACTCAGGTATTTGTGAGCCAGTCGTACGGTGCGCTTCATCGCTCAATGTGAGGTGGGTACCCGGGTCGCCAGATAGGCGGTCGCGGTTGTGGGACCGATGGCCGTGGTGTCGGTATGCTCGGCAATCATTTTGCGTATTGTGAAGAAGTAGTCCGGACCGGTTGGGTGACCTGACTTGCGCAGCTTCTCTGACACGAGCTGCCACTTCTTTTCATCCAGGCCGTGGGGCTTCACCAGAATGAAGTCCCAACTCGCGCCATCTTCGTGGATGTAGAGTTGCGACTGCGGCAGACCGACTTCCGCCATGACAGCTTCCGTCTCGGCCAGCATTTTGAGGAAGTTCTCGTGCTGTCCCGGCGCTATCCGGAAGATCTCCACGGAGCTTTCGGGCAGGGGCGCGGGGTCCGCCGCATAGGCCGCTGTTTGACTCAATCCCATCAGAACCGCGGTCAGCAGGATTCGCTTCATGGAGAGCTCCAGACAACATTTGGGGTAATCGGCGCGAGCCGCGGCCGCATTGCTTGCGCAATGGCCGGCAATATCTCTATCTTGCGGGCGGTTGGCTGCCCTGCCACCTCCAATTTCGGCAAATGCAGGGGTCCAACGGCAGCGGCGGAGATTTTCGGAAAGCCTGGCGCCGCAGGAGAGCTGGAATGTTGCGACCGTGGAAGATGTTGCTGGCGGAGCGGATCGATTCGCAGCGGGATAGCCCCCTGTACATGCAGATAATTCATGCGCTGATCCACGAGATCCAGCGCGGGCGGCTGTTGCCCGGTGAGTTTCTGCCGAGCAGCCGCGAGCTGGCGACCGCCCTCGACGTGAATCGCAAGACGATTGTATTGGCCTTCGAAGATCTGATTGCGCAGGGGTGGCTGACGTCGGCCGGCACTCGCGGCACGCGGGTTGCCGAGTCGCTGCCCGAAGTGGGTGCACGCAGGGCCCAGAATCGAAGCGCGGCGGACGTCCCCGGGCCTTTGGCCGCCGAATACTCCTTTAAGGATGCACCCGAGCTTCCACCCCGCGACTGGACGGTGAAGTTGGACGTGGGCTCGCCCGATGGACGGCTTTTCCCCGCGGAGTTGCTCGCTCGCGCTTACCGCACTGCCGTGCAGCGGGCGTCGCGCGAAAACCGTCTCCTGTATGGGGATCCGCGCGGCTCGTTGCTGTTGCGCGAGGCAATTGCCACCATGCTCAGAACACAGCGCGGTGTCATGGCAACTGCGCAGAACGTGTGCATTACACGTGGCAGCCAAATGGGCGTGTACCTGGCCGCTCGGGTACTGATTCGGCCTCGTGACGTCGTCCTGGTTGAGTCGCTTACCTATCTGGAGGCGGTCCGCGTCGTCGAGGAATGCGGCGCAAAGATTGTCGCCGTCAGTTTGGATAAGCAGGGGGTCAACGTAGACGAGGTCGAGCGAATGTGCCGGGCGCACAAGGTTCGTGCAATCTTCCTGACCCCGCACCATCAATTTCCGACGACCGTCGCCTTGCAACCGGACCGCAGGCTGCGGCTGCTCAATCTGGCGCGCCAGTTCGGGTTCGCGGTCATCGAGGATGACTACGACCACGAGTTCCATTTCGAATCGCAGCCGCTGTTGCCGATGGCCAGCTACGCGCCCGAGCGGGTGATCTATGTTGGCTCGCTGTCGAAACTGTTGCTGCCGGCGTTGCGCATTGGCTACATCGTAGCCCCGCCGCAGGTGGTCAACGCACTGGCGCAACAAGTCATGTTGCTGGACAGCATGGGCAACACCCTGACTGAGGACGCCGCGGCCGACCTGATCGACTCAGGTGAGGTGCGCCGTCACGTGCGCAAGGTCACTCAAATCTACGCCGAACGCCGCAAGTCGTTCGCCGTGACGCTGCGCGAATTGGCCGGACTGGCTGAATTTGACATGCCGGACGGTGGCTTGTCCTTCTGGCTCCGGTTCACCAACTTGAAGGCGCTGGAGCGGATCGAATTGCGAGCTGCCGGGCTCGGCGTGTGGGTCGCGCCGTCGAAGTCTTTCATGGCCCGCAGGGATGCTCCGCGTGGCTTGCGGCTGGGATTCGCAAGTCTCACGGAACAGGAGGCGCGCGACGGAATCCGCCGGTTGCGCACAGCGTCGTCGGCGTGAGAAGCGCCGGGAGTTCCGACCCCCCGGTTTTGATTGGACCCCTCGGGTAGTGAAAATTGGATGTTTCCGGGTAGCCAAGTCTGCGGAAGAGTGGCCGCAGAACGAGGGCCCGGCAAAATGACCGCGGCCTGCGGGGTCTTTCAAAAACGCGGAAGGTAAGCACCATGGTCTCATCCATTCAGACGTCCTGGCAGCTGCGGGCGCGGTCCACCTGGCTCATTACCGGCGGCATGCTCGCATCCCTGGCAACCCAGGCAACGGTTGCGCAACAATCCGCGCCGCCCGCGTCGCAGGCGGCGCAACATGTCACCACTGACTCGAACGGCAATTCCGTTGAGACCGTGGTGGTTACTGCCAACGGCTCGCAGGTCGAGCTGCCGGCCGATTACGCGGGCGGCCAGATCGCGCGCGGCGGCCGTATCGGCATGTTCGGCAACCTGGATTTGATGGACACGCCGTTCAACGCGACGAATTTCACAGCCGAGTTCATCCGCGATCAACAGGCGAGCAGCATCGGTGACGTCGTTCAGTCGGACCCGGGAGTGCGCGTGGCCCGCGGCTTTGGCAACTTCCAGGAATTGTATGTCGTGCGGGGATTTCCGGTTTATTCCGATGACATGAGCTACAACGGGTTGTATGGGCTGCTGCCCCGGCAATATGTGGCAGCGGAGTTTCTCGAGCGGGTGGAGGTGTTTCGCGGCGCCAACTCATTTCTGAACGGCGCGGCCCCCGGTGGCAGCGGCATCGGCGGCTCATTCAACCTCGTTCCCAAGCGCGCTTCCGACCAGGACGTGAACCGCGTGACCGTCGGCTTTGAGAATCAAAACCAGGCATATGCGGCCGGCGACTTCTCGCGCCGCTTCGGGGATGAGCGCGAATTCGGAGTGCGCGTCAATGCAGTACGCCGGGATGGCGAAGATTCCGTCGACAATGAAAGTCGCAAGCTCGGAATGGCATCGCTCGGTGCTGATTTTCGCGGGGAGCATGCCCGCGCGTCCGTGGACCTGGGTTGGCAGGATCACCACATCGGTGCTCCGCGGCCGAGCGTAACTCCCTCGGGCGCGATCCCGGAGCCGCCGGACCCGACGACGAATTTTGCGCAGCCCTGGACTTTCACCGAGGAGCACGACTTCTTCGGCGTGGCGCGTGGTGAATACGATTTCAACGAGGACGCGAAAGTCTGGGCTGCGACCGGCTTTCGCAAGGGGACGGAACACAACATCCTCGCCAATCCAACGGCCGACGCTGCAGGCGATACGTCTTCATACCGGTTTGACAACTATCGCAAGGACCTGATCACTACCAGCGAAGTCGGTGTGCGCGGCGCATTCCACACCTGGGAGGTCGGCCACCGCGTCAGCCTGTCAGGCTCGATCTTTCAGCTGAACTCGAAGAATGCGTATGCTTTCTCGAGCTTCTTTCCAGGGTTTGCGAGCAATCTGTACAACCCCGTGACGGCCGTGCCGCCGAGCGCGGATTTCTTTACCGGCGGAATTCTGTTGTCGCCTCTCACCACCAACCGCGTGAAGACGGCGAGTGTCGCGATCGCCGACATGCTGTCTTTTGCCGACGGCCGGGTCCTGCTGACCCTGGGCGCGCGCGAACAGAAGCTGCAGCAGTACAGCTATGACTACAACACCGGGGCGAAGAACTCCGGCTACGACAAAAGCGCGGTTACGCCGGTCGCCGGCCTCGTCGTCAAGCCCACGAAGCAGATCTCTGTGTACGCAAACTACATTGAAGGTCTGATTCAGGGCGCGGTGGCACCGACCGTTGTCGGGGCGATACCGGTGTCCAACGCCGGCGAAGTGTTCAATCCATTCAAATCCAAGCAGGAGGAGGTGGGTGTCAAGTACGACCGCGGCCGCATCGGTGGAACGCTGGCACTCTTCCGTATCACCGAGCCGCAGGCCATTCTGGTCGGCACCGTGTATGGCGAAGACGGACAGCAGCGCAATCAGGGCGTGGAGTTGAGTGCGTACGGCGAGCTGGCGCCCGGAGTGCGGATTCTGGCCGGAGCGACTGAGCTCGACGCGAAGACCACCAGGACGCAGGGCGGTCTGCTCGACGGGAAGAAAGTCATCGGCGTGCCTGACACACAGGCCAACGTGGGGTTGGAATGGGACATACCGCAGCTACACGGCCTGACTGTTGACGGGCGCGTGATCTACACGGGTTCTCAGCCGACTGATGCCGGTAACACTGAGAACATCAAGGCGTGGACGCGCCTCGATCTCGGCGCACGCTACGGATTCAGCCTGTGGGATCGCTCGCTGACTGTGCGAGCGAACGTCGAGAATGTCACGGACAAGGGTTACTGGGCGTCAGTCGGAGGCGAGCCAGGGGCCAATTACCTCGTTCTGGGCGCGCCGCGGACCTTCATCGTGTCTTTGTCCGCCGACCTGTAGATTGATTGGAAAGCCATGAGCTTTGAGCCCCGCAGCGAGGCGGATCTGCTGCAATTGATCGCGGAGTATCCGCTGGCCTGGGTTGTCTCGATGGGGGGCGCCGGCTTTGGCGCCACGCCATTGCCGCTGCTCGCCGAGCCGGATGCCAATGGCAGAATCGTTTCCCTTCTAGGACACTTCGCACTGTCAAATCCGCATGTTGCAATGCTGCGCGCGGCGCCGCAGGCGGCTATTCTCTTCATGGGGCCGAACGGCTACATCTCACCGGAATTGGTCTCCACAGCCGGCTGGGCGCCCACGTGGAACTATGCCATGGCGCAATTCGATGTGGAGATTGAGCTGCGGCCACAGGAGAATGCCCGGGCACTCGAGCAACTGGTGTACTGGATGGAGCGCGACCGGCAGGTCCCCTGGACCATTGCCAGGATGGGTGATCGGTATGAGCGGATGGTCGGGCAGATCGTAGCCTTTCGCGCCCATATCCGGCGGACCCGGGGACGCTTCAAGTTGGGGCAGGATGAGACAGTGCAGACCCGGACCGAGTTGCTCGAGAAGCTGGCCGACCCGGATCTCGTTCGTTGGATGACTCACTTCAATCCGTAAGCTTCGTAAACCGACCGCCGGAGACCCCTTGAAAACCAACCGACGCCAGTTTCTCGCCGCCGGCAGCTCGCTTTTGCTCGCGCCTGAACTGTTGTATGGCGCTTCCGAGGTGGATACGGCCTACGTGAACGGGCGGATCTGGACGGGAGTCCCCGGGGCTGCGCGCGCAACCGCGATCGCAGTCTCCGGCGCGAAAATTGCGGCCGTGGGCGAGGGACCGGTTCGGAGCCTCATCGGCGCGAAAACCGCAAAGCAAGCCCGCGTCATTGATTTGCAGCAGGCGTTTGTCGTTCCGGGCTTCATCGACGCGCATACCCACTTTTTACTGGCCGCCGCGACGTTGGTACCTCCGGATTTGCGCCACGCGCGCACTCGAGAGGAATTCTCGCGGCGGGTCGAGGAAGCCGCGAAGCAGGCACCTGCCGGCGAGTGGTTGGGTGGGGGGAGTTGGGATGCGGAACTGTGGGGAGGCGAGCTGCCAACCCGCCAGTGGATCGATGCCGTCACGCCGCAGACTCCTGTTGCCCTGTCGCGGCTCGATCAACACATGTGGCTGGTGAATTCAGTGGGACTGCGCCTGGCGGGGATCGATCGCAATACGCTGGAGCCCAAGGGGGGCCGGATCCTGCGGGATGCCAATGGCGAGCCCACGGGAATCGTGATCGACAATGCGAAGGATCTGGTGCAGAGAGTGATTCCCGCTCCCACGAATGCCGCAGTTGAAAAGCGGATGCGGGCGGGGATTCAACACGGGTTGAGCAACGGTGTCACTCAGGCCCATTCGATGGGCCTGGACTGGGACACTCACGAAGCATTGTTGCGCTTGCGGGCTCGAGGTGAGACCGACATGCGCTTTGTCTCCTACGTACCGTTGTCGGATTGGGAGAAAGTAGCCGCCACCGCGAAGCGCGAGGGCACCGGCGATGACTGGGTTCGGTGGGGTGGATTGAAGGCATTGGCCGACGGCTCGCTGGGGTCGCGGACCGCGCTGTTCTACAAACCGTATGACGACTCTCCAGGTACCCGCGGAATTCGGGTGAACACACCCGAGCATTTGCGGGAGTGGATCGGACAGGCCGACCGAAATAACCTGCCTGTCGCGATACACGCGATTGGCGATGAGGCTAACGACAACGTTCTGGATATCTTCCAGGAGGTCGTCAAAGCAAACGGCCCGCGTGATCGTCGCTTCAGAATCGAGCACGCTCAGTCATTGACTCCGGCAGCGATTCCGCGATTCGCGCGCCAGGGAGTATTGCCATCCGTACAACCGTATCACGCGATCGACGACGGCCGGTGGGCAATTCAACGTGTGGGGGCCGAGCGGCTCAAAGGAACTTATGCGTTCAAGTCGCTGTTGGATGCGGGAGCGCGGCTGTGTTTCGGATCAGACTGGCCGGTGGCACCGTTTGCGCCATTGACCGGAATCGCGGCGGCGGTGCTGCGGCAAACAATTGATGGCGCCAATCCTGGCGGTTGGATGCCTGAACAGCGGCTCACTGTCGAACAGGCTTTGATCGCGTACACCGCTAACAACGCCTACGCGGGATTCCAGGAAAACCGCCTGGGGCGGCTCGCACCCGGATATCTTGCCGATATGGTGGTGCTGGACCAGGATCTGCTGAGCGTCGATCCGCAGAAGATCACCGATACTAAAGTGCTCCGCACCATTGTGGCAGGCAAAGAGCGATTCGTCGCGGCTGGCGCCGCTTGAGACGTGCGAGGCAGATGAGGACGAACACGGTCGGATGGTGGCAGCGGCTGGCGCTCTTCGCGGCGGCAACTTGCCTGTCTGCTGCATCTGTTGCAGCGACTGACAGCGGCGCACGGATTCCGATGCCGTTCACAACCGACCCGTATCCGAGCACATATCAACCGCTCCCCCGTACCGACACCCTGATTCAGGGAGCCACCATCCTGGATGGCGCGGGAAAGCGCATCGAGAATGGTGACGTGCTGATCCGAGACGGCAAGATCGTCGCTGTTGGTCATGGATTGAGCCGCGGCGCAGCCACAGTCATCAACGCGCATGGCCGGTGGCTGACACCGGGCATAATTGATGTGCACAGCCACGACGGGGTTTTCTCAATCCCGTTTACTTCCGGCGACATGGAATCTTCCGATGTCGCTGAACTGAGCGATCCCAACGCGGCTGACACCTGGATCGAGCATGCGGTCAACACCCAGGACCCTGCGTTCTCCGCAGCCTTGCAGAGCGGTGTCACCACTTTGCAAATTCTGCCGGGCTCAACGCCGTTGTTTTCCGGTCGCTCCGTAATTGTCAAACCGGTTCCGGTGGCGGATGTACGCGCCATGAAGTTTCCTGGTGCCGCGCAGGGATTGAAGATGGCTTGCGGGGAGAACCCCAAAAGCTACTTCGGCGAGAAGGGACGCGCGCCCAACAGTCGCCAGGGTGAAGTCGCACTGGTGCGCGAGGCTTTTCTGAAGGCGCAAGAGTATCTACAGGGCTGGCGTGACTACGAAAGTGGCGCCCGAAGCACTCCGCCGGCGCGGGATCTGAAACTAGACACGTTGGCAGGGGTTTTGACTGGTGAAATCGCCGTGCACATGCACTGCTATCGCTCAGGTGACATGAGCACCATGCTGGGTGTCGCGGCGGAGTTCGGGTTTCAAATTCGGGCCTTCCACCATGCCACCGAGGCGTACAAGATCGTCCCGCAACTCGTGAAAGCGGGTACGTGCGTCGCCGTGTGGTCGGACTGGTGGGGATTCAAGATGGAGCTCGAGGATGCTATTCGCGAGAATGCGGCTATTGTCGATGCGGCGGGCGGTTGCGTAATGATGCATTCGGATTCGGCTACCGTTGGCCAACGGCTGACCATTGAAGCGGCCAAGGCTGCCGCGGTGGGCAGGCGGGCAGGGTTGAGCATACCGCCCGAGCACATCATCCGTTGGGTGACCAGTACCCCGGCGAAGGCATTGGGGCTCGATGATCGCATTGGCACCGTCGCGGTCGGCCGGAATGCCGATGTTGTCATCTGGTCTGCAGATCCCTTCTCGATCTACACCCATGCGGACCAGGTGTTCATTGATGGAGCGCTGGCCTATGACCGGGCGAATCCGCGCAGCGCGCAGCGTCCCGATCTGCTGTTGGGTCGGCCTCGATCATGAAGCATTGGATTCAGTTGACCGCTGTCGGATTGCTCCTGTTGGGTCAGCAGGCCATGGCGGCAACGATTGCGATCACGCACGCCAAAGCTTGGACGATGACCGCTGCGAGCCCCGTTGAGAATGCGACGATCGTGATTGCTGACGGGAAGATAACTTCCGTGTCCTCAGGCGGAGCGACTCCGTCCGAGGGCCAGGTAATCGATGCAAAAGGTCGGCCAGTAACGCCAGGGCTCGTCCACGCTGCGTCGCACCTGGGACTCATGGAGGTCTCGAACGCAACCGAGACAGTGGATTCGGGTGTCAAGTCAGGCTCACTGGGCGCCGCATTTGACGTGCAATACGCCATCAATGCGAATTCAACGCTCATCCAGTTGGCGCGCTCAGATGGAGTGAGTCGCGCGATCACGTATCCCGTTCATAGCGGTGTGGCGCCGTTCTCGGGAACCGGTGCGTTGCTGAGGTTGACTGACTCGAGCGATCTGGTCGAACGTACCGACGTCGCTGTGTTTGCCGTCATTGGCGCTCGTAGCAGTGGCGATGCGGGCGGTTCCAGGGCTGCCGAGTGGAAACTATTGCGAAACGCGCTGGACGCCGCGAAAACGGGTCTCGCGGCGGCAGCGAGTCCCACGACTCGCACCTCTGAATTCCTGGCGCTCGAGCCGGTGTTGGCTGGCAAGGTGCCGCTGGCCCTTTCGGTCAATCGCGAGTCGGATGTCCGTCAGGCAATCAAGCTGGCCGCGGACTACGCACTCAGAGTGGTGATCATCGGGGGCGTTGAGGCGTGGATGGCCGCGGATGCGCTCGCAGCCGCTGAGATTCCGGTGATTCTGGATCCCCAGGCCAACCTGCCGGGCAACTTTGATGAGCTCGGAGCCCGGCTCGACAATGCCGCGCTGCTTCACAAAGCCGGTGTGACCATTGCGACTGTCGTGATCGCCGGCGGCATCCATCAGAGCTATAACGCAGGACTGTCCATGCGCGAGGGGGCGGGGATCGCTGTCGCCAACGGCCTTCCCTACATTGCGGGTCTCGAGTCGATAACCTCTGTTCCCGCGAAAATCTGGGGTGTTGCAGACCGCTGCGGCACTATTGCGAACGGCCGCGATGGCGACCTGGTGATCTGGGACGGCGATCCCCTGGAGCCGTCAACGCTTCCTGTGACGGTGTTGATAGCGGGTAAGGTCATGTCGCTGGTCACGCATCAGACTGAATTACGCGATCATTATATGCCGAAGGCGGGACTGCGCCGGCCATGAGCCGGGGGCGGCGCCTGGTACGGATCGGACTGTGCCTGCTGAGCGGACTGTACGCCGCAAGCAATCTGTCCGCGCAGGAACCTGAAGAACTGTTGCTGTTTCTCGCGCAATCGAACGGCACGGGATCAGTGCCTTCGCGGCCGAGCCAGGCGCCGGGTCAGGTGCTTCCGTTGCAGGCCACACGGCGTGTTGCGTTTGACACCGATGAGGGGACCTGGATGTCCGTCGATCTCTCCCCCGACGGACGGCAGTTGGTTTTTGATTTGCTCGGCGACCTTTACACGATGGCGGTCGGAGGAGGGCGGGCGAGTGCAATTACACACGGTCTGCCGTTCGACACGCAGCCGACCTATTCGCCTGACGGCCGGTGGATCGCATTCATCAGCGACCGCTCGGGTGCTGAGAATGTCTGGCTCATACGGCCAGACGGGACGGATGCGCGGCAAGTCAGTTTCGGCGATGACGATACGGTGCTCGTCTCGCCCGCCTGGACTCCTGATGGCCAGTCCCTGTATGTCAGTCGATATTCCTGGAGCGTCGATAACTACGAGTTGTGGCGTTATGGACTCGATGGTTCGCAGTCGCTCGTGGTACCCGTCAGGACAGACGGAGAGGCGCGCAGCAACGGAATCAGCAGTCTCGGGGCGGTAGTCACTCCGGATGGCCGCGACCTGTATTTCTCGCGGCGCATCGGCCCATCGGACCTGGGCGGCGGCGTGGAGTCGTGGTCCATCGTGCGAAGAAACATCGCAACGGGCGTTGAGCAAACAGTATTGCCAGACCCCGGTGGACCTGCTCGGCGGTCGTTTCCAATTCCGTATTTTCGGCCGGTGCTGTCGCCTGATGGGCGGTGGTTGGCGTATGCGAGCCGGTTTGAGGGGCAGACCGGGTTGCGCTTGCGCAATCTTGCGACGGGGGGCGATCGGTGGCTCGCGTTTCCAATTGAGCACGATCAGATTCAGGCTCAGAGCTGGCAGGATCTCGTGCCGCGCTACACGTTCACACGGGACGGTCGGGCGATCATCCTCAGTCGCAACGGCAAGTTGGAAAGAATTCCCGTTGGCGCTGGCGCGCCGATGCCGATTGCGTTCGAGGCTGCGGTGGACGCACAGCTGGGACCGCAAACACGCGTTGCAATTGCCCAGGAGACAGGACCAGTGCGGGCCCGCCTGATCCAGACGCCGGAACAATCGCCGGATGGCAGGCAACTCGCCTTTTCGGCTCTCGGCCGACTCTATGTCATGGCGTTGAACGGGCGCGCGGTTCCCCACAGGCTCACGCGGGGAGGCGATCCGGAGTTTCATCCCAGTTGGTCGCCGGACGGCCGCAGCATTGCTTTTGTGACCTGGACGGCCAAGAGCTCGGGTCAAGTGTGGATCGTGCCCTCCAGGGGTGGCTCGGCCCGCGAGATCAGCGACGCTGCTGCTTATTACACTCGTCCCGTGTTTACACCGGATGGGAAGGCTGTGTTGGCCGTTCGCTCGAGCAATCAGGGGCGCCTCAATCTAGCCATGGAGTATGGCCAGATTCGGCAAGCCGACCTGGTGTCATTTCCCGTGCGGGGAGGCAGTGCACGAGTCATTACGTCAGGTGAGATTGGCGGCAAGCCTCATTTCGGGCCCGGCCCCGGGGTTGCCTACCTGAGAACCGCAAACGGACTGTCGAGCGTGAGCCTCGACAACGGTGCTTTGAGGCCAGCCGTGAATGTTCGAGGTCCGGGCTGGTACTTCATGGACAGTAACGCAGCCGTCGACGACAGCCGGATCAGCCCCGATGGACATTGGGTGTTGGCCCTCGTCGCACAACAGTTACATGTGCTGGCGGCGCCAGCTACCGGCGACGCCGTCGATCTGTCCCACCCGGGAGTCCCGCATCGCAGGATCACGGACGTGGGCGCCGATTTCTTTGAATGGGCCGACGGCGGCCACACGGTGACGTGGACCGTCGGCTCAACCTTTTACCGCCGTCCACTTTCCGACATCAAACTCAATCCTGCTGACCAGCCCAATTGGTCGGCGGACGCCCCTGGCTCGTCCACTGAAGCATTCCACGCTGTAGTGGAGGTACCACGGGATAATCCGAGTGGCGTTGTCGTGTTGCGTGGCGCGCGTGTCATCACGATGCACGGCGATGAAGTAATTGAAAACTCGGATGTGGTGATTCGCGACGGTCGGGTTGCTTCGGTTGGACTGTCGGGATCGGTTGCCGTGCCCGCCGACGCGTCGATTCGTGACGTCAGCGGGAAAGTCATCGTTCCCGGGTTCATTGATGTTCACGACCATGTTGCCGATATCCGGCGCGATGTTTTGAGTCTGCAACCGTGGGGATTCGCGGCCCGCCTGGCGGATGGGATTACGACTTCGTTCGATCCTTCATCGCTGAGCATCGACATGTTTGCGTACCAGGATTTGATCGACGCAGGACTGGTTACGGGATCGCGCATCCCGACCACTGGGATGGCGATGTTCTCTTTCAACCGGTTGGCTTCGCTGGATGACGCGCGCGCACTGCTGAGCCGCTACCGCGATCATTACCGCACCCGTAACGTGAAGCAATATCTGATCGGGAATCGGCGGCAGCGTCAGTGGCTGATTCAGGCGGCCGCGCAGATGGGAATGATGCCGACCACGGAAGGCTCGCTGTGCCTGAAGTTGGATCTGAGTCAGATCATGGACGGCTATGCAGGCAACGAGCATTCGCTCGCCACGCCTCTGTATCACGACGTGGTGGAGTTGATCGCCCGAAGCGGCACCAGCTACGACGGCACCCTGCAGATCAAAAACGGCGGTAGTCCGGCGCAGGATGACTTTGTCATTCGCGATCGGCCGTTGACCGATCCGAAATTCATGCGCTTCCGGCCATACTCCGTCGCTGCTGGGTCTGCCCTGACTCGCCCGTGGACCGAGCCCTCGACGTTTCTATATCCCCGGATCGGGGCTGATATCGCGCGGATCCAGCGCGCCGGTGGCGTGGTCGCAATGGGGGCGCACGGCGAGGTTCCCGGCCTGGGATTTCATTGGGAGATGGAGGCGCACGTTCAGGGCGGTATGACGCCGATGGAGGCGCTGCGTGCCGCTACGCTCGGATCGGCTGAAGCGATCGGCCGCGCCAGCGAGTTTGGCAGCATCGAGACCGGCAAATTCGCTGACTTGATCATCTTGAAAGCCGATCCCCGAACGGACATTCGTAACAGCCGTGCGATCGCGCAAGTCATGAAGAATGGGAGGCTGTATGATGGGAACACGCTGGATGAGATCTGGCCGCGCAAGCGGGCGTTCGAGGCTCCGTGGTTTGCGGGGCAAGAGCCGGCGGCCAGGTAGTGGCGTCAACCTCGCAACGGTCAATTCCGGGCTGGACGTCGGCAACCTGCATCGAAAACAGGCCCGAACCGCGCGAGCTAGGCTGGGCGCTACGTCAGTACGCCTGGATTGACGGCGATGAAATAAAGAAATACGTGCGGCTGAACCGCACTCGGCTGAAAGCGTTGAGTTGTCGGGAAGCGCTGAAGAATCTCTACTGAGAGGCGTGACGGGACGACAAGCGAGTTTCCTTCAACGTGCGTGACCGCAGTCGGACACTGATCCAATCATGCCGTAGTGCTCATGAATGAGCTTCAAGGCAGGTGGGTCGGCCGCAGTCCTTGATATTTGCGGAGCACAACGAGTTCCGGCCGGCCATTGGTGACGTGCGTGCTGAGCGGGCCCTGTAGAATAGGGCGGACGCTACCAAGGACTCTCCCAATGAAGACCTCGATGTATCAGACCTCCATTCCCACGTTTACCCGCGTGCTGAACAATCTCGTTGCGATACTCGAGAAGGGTTCTGCCCATGCGGAAGCGCGAAAGATTGATCCCACGGTTCTGCTCAACGCGCGCTTGTTCCCCGACATGTTTCCGTTCACGAGGCAGATACAGCTCGCGGCGGACACCGCGATCAGCGGTGCGGCTCGTATCGCAGGGACAGACATTCCGGTGCACGAGAATAACGAAGGTTCGTTTGCGGAACTCGGCGCACGCCTGCGCAAGACCCTCGTTCAGCTCGAGGCTTTCAAGCCGGAGCAACTCGATGGGACCGAAGACAAAACGGTCACCTGGCAGACGCGCAGCAGCACCAAAAGCATGCAAGGCCAGCCGTATCTCATGAATCACGTGCTGCCGAATCTCTTCTTCCACACCACGACTGCGTATAACATCCTGCGGCACAATGGCGTCGAGCTCGGCAAGATGGACTTCCTTGGCAGGAGCTGAACTGCAGTTGTGGAATGCTGCATCGTGGCGCAGGATCCTCTGCTGTTTTACCTGCACCGAAAATAAGACGGCTTTGGACCAGTAAGTCAGTAACCAGTCAGATCGGTAGATCGCGCCGCGCTAGAGCGAAACCTGGGTCTCGACTGCGGCGCCCATGTGGTGTCCTGTGAAGATCGCCTCTGGGCCAATATCGAGTGTCGGGCGCGTCGGAGTCATGCGCCTTCAGATGTCACCGGGAAGCCTTCGCGGGCGTGCGCCTGGCGCGAGTGCTTCGACCCCGGCCGCGCGGGAGCTTTGGCGCGGTAACGGGTCCATCATCGACTCGCTGACCAGCACTACGTGCGTCGTCGTGCCGGGTCGGAGCAGTAGCGACCGCCCGACGCACCAACTCGCGAAATCCCGCTGCAGTAGGGTCTGTGTGAGTGCGCTCGTGCCAGCACAGGTTCATAGGAACGGAAAATGGCGGTATTGGAGGGGGAATTGTCCGTAAGCGCAATGTCAGCCCCACGGCGTTGTACAAGGGCTCGGGCACAGTAGCAACGAAATCCGTCATGGCTGCCACCGCCGCCGCGCACATGAAGGAGGGTACGGTCATGGCTACGTGCCGAGCAACACCGGCCGCCGTATACGCAGCATCCGTCATATCGCGGAGAGTTTTCCCTGGAGCCATCTCGATGACCACATGCTGCAGCGTGGCCATCATGTCTCGGGATTGTGGCTCTGAAACGCTCGGATGATCGCGCCGACAAACGAGAACAGTCGGCTGATCAACCAACAGTTCAGCATGAATGTCCTCACCTCCTGCGTGGGGGCCAATGACGGCATCCACCTCGGATCCCGCGAGTCCGCCCAATTGCGCAATGGAATCAATGCTGATCGCTCTGAGGCGCGCGCGCGGCATAACGGTCGAAAACAGAGATGCGATGCGCGGCAGGAGCACCAACTGGTTTGCGTCAGACAGGGCAATGGTAAAGCTACGCGTAGTTATCGCGGGATTGAACGCACCGCCGTGAACAGCATGCTGCAAATCACGCAGGCTCTTGGCCAACACGGGCGCCAGTTCGAGCGCCCGCGGCGTCGGAACGATACCGCGACCCTTCTTGGTGATGAGCCGGTCGCCAATGAGGACTCGAAGTCGCGCGAGCGCGTTGCTCACGGCGGAGGGCGTCACATGCAGTCGACGCGCCGCTCTCGCAACGCTCCCTTCGGTGAGGACCGCATCGAGAACTCGCAATAGATTGAGATCGAACGAGGTTTTGATCACAAGAAGTGAGTTTATAGCCTATGACTCATCACCTGCAATGAGGTCACGAACGGACCTTGAAATAGTGTTAATGCTTGCCCGGCGCGGTCATCGAGTTCAAAGAACATCACTACTGGTGACTGATCACATCACCAATATTCACTTGTTGTGATGAGTATCTCTTGCACATGATTGCGCCCATACGCAGTGGCACACAGCGTGAAGTGCAAAGCGAAATCGAGGAGTTGTGGCGTGGAAACCGTACTGATCGATGTGTTCTTAGTGCCGGAGGAGGCACGCGAGGAGTTCCGGTCCAAGGTGCATTTCTCGGCGAACTACCTGAAAACGCTTCCGGGTTTCGTGGAGGGATATGTGTACGAGCGCGCCGCGGGTAGCAGCCGTTTCAATGTCGTCACCACCGCAGTGTGGGAGAGCGAGAAGGCCATGGAGGAAGCCAGGAAGTCGGCCGCAGCCGCCTTTCAACAGGCTGGATTCAATCCCCCGGAGATCATGAAGCGACTCGGTGTGCAGATCGAGCGGGCCGAGTATGCGCGAAAGCCCTACTGATGGCTTGGAGACTACGAGGCTGAATATGAGAGTCGACGCGTCCAGTTCGGCGCGCCAATGGACGCGTGAAACGGTCGTGGGCACGGTGTGGGCCGCATGTGTCGCCTGGGCACTCCTTGCCGTGGTGGCAAACATCACCGTGGAAGCCGTGCCCCATGTCCGTGGGATCGGGTTCTTTCCCCAGCTTCGGTATGTGTCGATTACATCCGCATGCCTGGTGAATACCTTGGGAGCCGCTTGCCTGTATCGCTGGCTGGTCGCGCGTTCTAATCGTCCGCGCTGGCTGCTAAGCGGGTGCCTGGTTGCGGTGACGCTCGTCATCCTTGCGCTAATGGACATCCTGGGTCCGCCTGGGCTGGCCCGCGCCGCCATTGCTCCCGTGGTTGCGGTCAACCTGATCAGTGCGTTGTTGGTGCCGCGCTTGGTGGATCGCCCACCGCGGCGAAAATGGGTGGTCGTGACGACGGGGACTCTGGTTTTTATCGAGATTTTCGGTGTTGTCGCCGGTCTCGCAACGGAGCAGCCTCTGACTGGTGTCTCGGGTGGATCGGAATTCGAGATTCCGCGATCGATGTTCGATGCGCAGCAGAGGTTCATCGACCTTCCGAGCGGCGCACGCATCCACTACGTTGATGTGGGCAGTGGCGAAACCCTCTTGTTCCTGCACGGCAACCCGTCTTGGTCCTTTCAATGGCGGGAGCTGATTGGCGGCCTTCGGGGTTCGTTCCGCTGCATCACGCTCGATTATCCGGGCTTCGGACTTTCCACGGCTCCACGCTCGTTTGGCTACACACCGCGCGAGGAAAGCCTCGTCGTTGGAGAATTCGTCGAGCAACTCGAGCTTCAGAACGTGACTCTGGTGATGCAGGATTGGGGCGGACCGATCGGCATGGGGCTTGCGATTCGGCGACCCGAGCTCATCCGGCGGGTCGTTCTGGGTAGTACCTGGGCATGGCGGACGAGTGCTAGCGAGCCTCGCGGCCAATGGTCAGTGATTGCGGGAGGACACATCGGTGAGTTCCTACAGATCAACTTCAATGGGGTCGTGGCCGCCGCGCTAAATAGCGGCATCGTGCGCCAGCTACCAACTGACGTAGCGGCGCTGTACAGGCGTCCGTTTCTCCCGCTGGACCACCGTGGAATTGCGGCGTTCTATCCGCATGAGATCACTGCAGCTGACGACTACTTTAGAGAACTGGAGGCCGGGTTGGGGCGCGTGGCGGACAAGCCAGCGCTGATCCTTTGGGCGGGGAAGGACATCGGGTTTCCTCGAAGGGACCTGGTCCGATGGGAGCGGGCGTTTCCCGATCACAAGACGATCGAGCTGCCCGATGCCAACCACTTCTTTTTCGAGGATACGGCGCAACAGGTTATCCAGGAAGTTCGCTCGTTCGCATTGAAATGACCCGGCCCCCGATGGGTACGCGCTCGGTCCACGAGCCGCGCGAATAACGACGAGATCTGATAACCCTTCGCAACGATGGTCTTCAGTGTAGATCCGCGACGCGCATGCCAAAGCAGTCTTGATCCATTAACCGTGAGGTGACGCGGGAACATCTCCATTCTTGACCCATTTGGTTCACGCTGGTACCTTGTAGAGCAAAGGTAGCTTTATTGCCAACACCCATTAGTGAAAAACTGACTCCGATTCGCAAGGGGCTTCTCGAGCTCGTCATCCTGAAGATCATTGCGGCGGATAAGGTGTACGTCGCCGACATGCTGAAGCTGCTGAGCGATACGGAGTTCGCGACGCAGGAAGGGACGCTGTATCCGTTGCTAAGCAAGCTGCGCCGGGAACAACTTGTCGATTACGAGTGGAAGGAATCCGACGCCGGCCCGCCGCGCAAGTACTACAAGTTGACCGCCCAGGGCCGCGCGCAGCTCGCTGCCCTGAACGACTACTGGAAAGAGCTGAATCGAACCTTGGCCAAACTCGAGAAGTAGCCATGCAGAAAGTGGTCAGCGTCAATCTCAACGGCAATGCCTATCAGCTCGAAGAGCCGGGTTACGAGGCACTGCGCGCGTATCTGGGGCGCGCCGAGAGGCGCCTGCAGACGAACCCGGATCGCGTCGAGGTCATGGCCGACCTGGAGCAGGCGGTAGCCGAGAAGTGTGGTCGCTACCTCGGCCCGAACAAGACGGTGGTGACCACGGCCGAGATCGAAACCATCATCCGGGAAATGGGGCCGGTCGAGACCCCCGAGTCGACTGCAGAGGCCGGGACATCCGGCGGCACAGGCGCGCAGAAGCCGGCTGACGAGAAGGGCGCACCGAAGCGGCTTTATCAGATTCGCGAAGGCGCGATGCTGTCCGGTGTCTGCAAGGGCATCGCGGCGTTCTTCGACATCGACGTCACGGTCGTTCGCGTCGTGTTCGTGATTCTCACCTTCGCCACGTTCGCCGCGTGGATACTCGCGTACCTGATCATGGCGATCGTCATCCCGTACGCCGACACGCCCGAAGATCGGGCGGCCGCTTACGGACTGCGTCTGAAAGCACAAGAGCTGCTCGGTCAGGCCAACCTGCATACTGCGAGTGCGCTGCGCGAGTGGCGGCGCACGTGGCGACGACAGCAACGCGTCTGGCAGCGAAGCTGGAACGAGCGGCGGCACAGGCATTGGGGCCGTCACTGGGAGCAGCACATGGCCGAGCAGGCACACGGCGCGATGGCCGGAGGCCCGTCCCCAATGGGATATCTCGGGCAGGCCATCGCCGGAATCTCATTACCCGTGTTCGCCATCGTCAATGCCGCGATGTTCGTTGCATGGATTCTGGTCATGATCTCGGCGGCGATGACCGGCACGATTTTCGGCTGGTCGCTGCCCGCAGATCTGCCGCTTTGGGGCTCGCTGCTCATCCTGTTCGCGATCTACTTCGTGCTGACGGGTCCGCTGCGCACAGCCCAGCACGGCGCGCACCATGGGTGGGGGCCGTACTACGGACCGTGGGCTGCGCTCTCGGGACTGTTCTGGGTCGGCTTCACCGTGCTGTTCTTCTGGCTGGCGTACCAACACATTCCCCAGGTGCACGCATTGCTCGATCAGCTTCCCGCGTTGTGGCAGAAGCGCCAGATCTCTTTTGGCGTCTGAGGTTTTTGTTCACCGGAGCGCTGTCGCGCTGATGTCCCCGGGCGGCTCGCGATCCGACGACCGGGCAGGTTCTCAACATCACGTCGGCCCACGATGTCATGGGCCGGTATTTCCTCATCAGGCTCACGAAAAGTTCTACTAGCAATTTGACCCGCCAGGTGCCCATGTCCAGCTCCCATATCACCCGGAGATCTTTCTCACTGCTGGCCGCCTCGTTCGGCTTATTCCGGGCGGTGTGGGCGAAGCCGGGCGCCGAGACCCCGGCGTCTTTGGATGCAGTCCTGGAAAGCAACATCCGCGTCCCGATGCGTGATGGTGTCCACCTGGCGACGGATGTCTATCGCCCCGCGCGGGACGGCAAGCCCGTACGGGGAAGGTTCCCGGTCATCCTGGAGCGGACACCGTACGGCCGCAACGTCACCAGCTTCAGGGATATCACGGCGTCCAGCGCAACCCCCAAAACCCGAGCGGAGGTCGCCGAGTACTACGTCCGCCACGGGTATGTGGTCATCTTCCAGGATTGCCGGGGATGTCATGATTCCGAAGGCGAGTTCGTCAAATACCTGAGCGAGGCAGCGGATGGCTTCGACGCTTGCCGTTGGATCGTCGAGCAGCCTTGGAGCAATGGCCGACTGGGGACGATCGGACTCTCCTACGCCGCCCACACCCAGGTTGCCCTTGCGTGTCTGAATCCGCCGGGCCTGAAGGCAATGTACGTAGATTGTGGCGGATTCTCGAACGCTTACCAGGGAGGCATCCGGCAAGGTGGCGCCTTCGAGCTCAAGCAGGTCACCTGGGCCTACAACCTGGGCCTCGAAAGCCCGGCGGTTCAGGCAGACCCGCGACGCCTGGCCGCGCTCAAAGCTGTAGATCTGAAGGCCTGGTTCGCGTCGATGCCGTGGAAGCGTGGTCACACGCCGATCAGTGTTATTCCCGAATACGAGGAGTACGTGTACCAGCAATGGGAGCACGGGAGCTTCGACGCTTTCTGGAAGCAACTAGGCATCTACGCCGCGGGCTTCTATGCTCAATTCGCCGACGCGGCCATGGTCCACATGTCAGGTTGGTACGACCCCTACGCGCGCACCGCCACCGACAACTATGTGGGACTCTCCAAGAGAAAACGCGGACCGGTTCGACTCATCATGGGCCCCTGGACTCATGGGGGACGTTCCACTTCTCATGCGGGAGATGTTGAGTTTGGTCCGGGCGCGACGCTCGATGCCGATGGAGGCGCGGATTATTTCACCCAGCGGTTGTGGTGGTTCGACAGGCACTTGAAGGGTCTGAAGGGTCGAGGCACCGAAGGCCTGGTACCGCCGCCGGTGCGACTCTTTGTGATGGGTGGCGGTAATGGTCGCAAGACCCCGGAGGGCAGACTGGATCATGGTGGCCGCTGGCGCAGTGAAGGTGACTGGCCGATTCCGGATCGCAGGATTACGTCTTATTTCATGACTGCGACGGGGCATTTGACCGTGGTCGCGCCGTCTGCGGACGCGGAACCGTTGACATACGATTTCGACCCTCAACATCCGGTTCCGACCATGGGGGGCGCCGTCACCTCGGGCGAGCCGCTCATGCGAGGCGGCGGCTACGATCAGCGGGAAGGACCGGCCTTTTATGGCTCACGTCCTCCGTACCTTCCGGTGGCCGCCAGGCCCGATGTACTGGTGTTCGAAACCGAGCCACTCGGCGAGGATGTGGAGGTGACTGGTGCCATCGAGGCGAATCTATGGATCAGCTCCGATGCCCCGGACACGGACTTCACCTTCAAGTTGATCGACGTGTACCCGCCCAACGAGGACTTTCCAGAGGGGTTTGCATTGAATCTCACGGATGGAATCCTGCGCTGCCGTTACCGGGATTCCTGGGAGAGCCCGACACCGCTGACACCCGGCCAGGTTTATGCCATCAAGGTGGAGGCGTTCCCTACGTCCAACCTCTTCAAGCGAGGTCATCGCATACGTGTGGATGTCTCATCGAGCAACTTCCCGCACTTCGATGTGAACCCGAATACGGGCGCTCCAGAGGGGAAAGGTCTGACGCGCCGGGTGGCGAAGAATACGTTGTACGTGGATGCGCGTCGGCCTTCCAATGTCGCGTTGCCGGTGATTCCGGCGCGGGGCTGAGGCCATTAGCGATGGCTGCCATTGGGAGGTTTCACGGTGACATTTCACCCTGCGGGTGGGGTCGATTATACAGACCACTCTAGCGACACCATCCGTGTGGATACAGAGCTGTATGTAAACCCGCTACGGATTGTCTTATACCGCGAGAGCAAGAGCCTCAGGGCATGACAAACGCCCGTGCGTACGAAGTGCTGAGCAACATACAGAGCGCGTTGGAGTACCTGGGACATCCATCGGAAATCATCGCTGTGGAAGCGGCGCAAGCGCTGAAGAATCTCGACTGAGATGACAACGCGGACGCAGGAGACGCCTTTTTCCCTATAGTGTCGTCCGAAATGCTCGGGCTTCTCGCGTGAGCGAGTGTTCCGGGCCCAATGACGCCTGAAGATTCTCAAACGCTCGAGCGACATCGTTTCGCGCGGCGGACCGTCCGGCGAGCTGACCCGCCTTGCACAGTAACAACAGAGCCTCTCCAACATCGGCGCTGTGCCCGCCTGGGCGCGCAACAGTTTGCGCGATACTCAACGCATCCCCGGCATACATCTGCGCTCGGGAAGGGTCGCCCTCTGCCAAAGCAAGTCGGGCAAGGGTCGGCAGGAGAAGTTTGAGCAACGGTACATCCCGTTTTTGCGGATACTCGATGCTCGATAACAATGCATCTGCGTGAGCACGAGCTGCAGTCAGGTTGCCACGCGCCAGTTCCAGCTCGATGCGCGCCTCCGCTTCCATGCGCTGACTAGCGCTAACGACGTCAGGGACGGAGGCGAAGTGCTGAGCGTCGAGGTCGGAAAAAGTCTGTTCAGCGCCCGCGAAGTCGCCGCGCCGAATGTACGTGCGGGCAAGGGTGACCAACGCAAACATCTCAGAGGCTCGACTGCCATCTTCGCGGGCCGTTGAGACTGCGATGTCCAGTATCGCCCTGGCTTCGTCGAACTTCTCGAGGCGCAACAGAACCGCGCCCCGATTCACCGCTGAGCGTCCGCGCGGCGGACCTGAATGCGCGGCGGTCTCGCGCAGGAGGTTCGCCCGATAACGCGCGTCCGCTGCGAGCACCTCCCCCATTTGATACAGAGTTGTGGCGATGTTGCTGAGGACGATGGTCATGCCGACTGTTCCACCGCGACCATTACGCTCGAATGCGTCTACGCCGGCCTCGGCCATTGACAGCGCTTCGGCGTAGTGTCCGATGCGATAGTAGATAGAGCCAATGTCAGTCAGCACGGCCGTGTACTGAAGTCCGCGCGTGCTCCCGGCTGATTCGAGCATTGCACGAGCGTGGGCCACGATCTCCAACGATTCGGGTATCTTTTTGTCCTCCAACAGGATCTCAGAAGACGCACGCATGCAGTCAACCTGTGACTCGAGGGCGGGGCTGCGAACCTTCGCAAATGCAACAGTCGCTTCCTGTAGCCGCTTGCGCGCCGCATCGAGCCGCCCGCGCTCGTTCTCGCCGCGGACGCCCACGCAGAGGGCGGTTGCAAGCACTTCCGGGGCATTAGCCGTTTTCGCGAGGTCTACCGCGCGTTCGAGCACCTGAAGCTGCTTGTCCACACGTCCGACGTCCTGGTAACGGCGGGAAGCCTGCACGAGCATGCGGCTGAGGACCGCTGGGTCCCCTCCATTTTGTCGCTCCAGCAACTGTACGCCCCGATCGAGCAACTGTTCGAGTGACAGCGGTGTTCCGCTCGGCCCGACCTCCTCGAAGACGAGGCTCATGAATTCGCTGGAGGCTTCTGCTCGTCGTGCCTCATAGCGCGCGTTGTCCCTTTGCTGGCGGGCGTCATACATCTGCCACACCGCGAAGACCGCGGTTCCCGTGAGAAGTAGCGCCACAACCGAAGACGCACCGACGACTGCTGCATGCCGGCGGAGGAATTTTCGAGAGCGATATATGAGCGAGTCCGTTCGCGCCTCTACCGGCTCGTGCCCCAGATATCTGTCGAGGTCATCGGCGAAAGCGGCGGCCGTCGGGTAACGCTCGTCCGGGTCGCGTTTCAACGCCTTTGCAATAATGTTGTCCAGATCTCCGCGCAGTGTTGCTTTCAGCCGCGAGTCTGTGGCGACCGAAGAAGGAGTCGGCATTTCGCGCTCGAGTGCGGCGCGCATTACCGCCAGTCGTGTCTTTGGTGCCGAGCCCGCTCGGGGATGCTGTCCTACGAGCAGCACAAACAGCACCAAGCCGAGTGCATAGACATCCGTTGCAGTTGTAATAGCGCTGCCGGTCAATTGCTCGGGGGCAGCGTATTCAGGTGTGAGCGGCTGCCCCATCTCGCGCGTCAGGTCTGAAGTCTCGCTTTCCGCAGCCAGCAGCGCGGCGACTCCGAAGTCCAGGAGCTTTACGACCCCCGTTGGAGTTACGAGAATGTTTGGCGGTTTCAAGTCCCTATGGACGACGAGGCGGTTGTGGGCGTGCTCCACGGCTGCGAGCACATCTAAAAACAATCGTATACGGGCAGTAACGTCGAGGCGTAGACGCTCGCAATGGGCGTCGATACATTGACCGCCTTCCACATATTCGAGCACCAGGTACGGTTGGCCGTTCTCGGCGACACCTGCATCTGCGAGCCGCGCGATGTTCGGATGCTGGAGCCGGGCGAGAACGCTTCCCTCCCGCGCGAAGCGCGCCTCATTGGGACGTCCTATGAGGGCGACATTGAGTAACTTGATCGCGACGGAGCCCTCAAACCTCCCATCACTGCGATGCGCCAGCCAGACGGTTCCCATTCCTCCCTGGCCGAGCATCGAGTCGAGGGTATATGCGCCTATTCGCTGGCCGGCGAGTGAATGAACCGGCGCCGCGGGGATGAGTGGCCCCGATTCCAGGAAACCCTGCTCATCGAGCTTGGAATTCAGTTCCAGTAGACGACGTAACTCATCGACCAATTCAGGTCGGGTGCCTTCGAGCTGTACAAGCCAGGATTCGCGTTCCGGCGCCGTCAGGTCCAACGCCTCATCCAGAAGCGGTCCCATCTTGGCCCAGCTTGTAGGGGCATTGAGCAAGGAGAATCTCCATCTGTCTGCCGCTGTGCACGCCAAATCGAGAACAGGCAACGAAAGCCGACACGACCCGGCGGTACCTGAATTACCCTTGGGTGTAATTAGCATCACCTGGGCAGCTCGCCACACCGTCATGACAGAAGCGCAGATACCCTCCGTTTACCAATGGGCCGGCGGAATCGATCGGATTCGAGCCCTTTTCAAGGCGTTTTACTCCAAAGTACCTGCAGATTCACTGCTGGGACCCGTGTTTGCCGGAATGCCGGCGGAACACTTCGAGACGGTGGCTCACTTCGTTTCTGAAGTTTTGGGTGGCCCAACCTTGTACACCGATGATGCTCGCCATGGCCATTCGACCATGGTGGCAAAGCACCTCAACCGACATCTGACGCAGGAACAGCGGGGAAGGTGGATGTCTCTGCTGCTCGAAACCGCGGATGAACAGGGCTTGCCGGACGACCCTGAGTTTCGATCCGCACTGGTGGGTTACCTGGAATGGGGATCCCGGCTTGCGGTATTGAATTCGAATTCATCCGAGAACCCGATAGATCCGACGGCGCCTATGCCCAAATGGGGTTGGGGAGAAGTGAAGGGGCCGTATACGCCAGGCTGACCGCTTACCCGGCCGTCCACTGGAAGGCGGGCCTGCAGAGGCTGATGCGGGCAGTGCGGCCGCATGGCATGCGCGTCTTCCAACAGCTCTGGCACGGCGGTCATCACCTCCCGGCGGTCGAAGCACCTGTTTGTTCCAGGAGGCCCGGCTTTGGTGCCGGCGTTCACGCGCATCCGTCTGCAAACACATACACTGCAACAGGCAGCGGTGGCGGGAATCAGCGTGCCGTTGGCTGCCTCTGTGGCGCTCTGCCCAGCGGCGAATCTGCGTCTCGCGCCGGGCGCGCACACGCTGGAGGTATACTCACTCGAAGTCAACCCCTCGCACTAACTTGTCCGATTTTGCCCGCTCCCTGTCCACTTCCTGAGGTGACACCTCCCTAATATCAACGCAAAACCAACGTCAGGAGGATCACCGATGAGGACCTACGGCCTGTCATCCGCGTTGTCGGTAGTTGCGTTAGTTCTAACCAGCTCCAGCAGTTACGCGGCGGAAATAAAGGAATTTCACCACCGCCTCGTAACGCCGTCTCCAAGGGAAAAGACCAACAGCCTGGTGCAGCAGTCAGGTGCCTCGCCGCCACCTGCGTTGATTGGTCTGCAAGCTCACTTCACCCAAGCCTACCCGGACATCACTGCCAATGCAGATGGTTCCGATGTCTGGCCCTGCCTGGGCCGCGGGAACAATGCCGATTGCGCCATGATCGGCAATCCGCCGGTGCCGCTGCCCAGGGGCGGCATCGTCATGGGAAGGCCGGCGTTCACCTGGGCCCTGCAGAATCACAACATTATCGGTTTCGGGCTCGGTAACGGCATTGGTTGCGATGCGTTCAGTAACGGAACGGTTGGCCAGCCCTATCAGCCCGGCGTACTGTATCGGCCGTGCGGACAGGTGTTTACCTCATACGAGGATGACACCGGTGATTCGACCGACGATCTGCTGCAACGGGTGGTGGTCCGGCAGGGCGACAAGATAATCTACGATTCAGGGGTCGTGGACTTCGGGCCCGCCGGGCCGATCAAGTATCCGGTTGATGTCATTCTGTTTACCGATGCCAACTTTGGATATTGGCCGGGCGCGCAGGATGGCCCGAACAACGGCAATTGCAGCGGCAATCTGGGCTATCCCCTGACGGCGCCGACGTTCCCGGGTACGACGTATGTGTTGGCTTCAAACACGACGTGCCAACAGCCTGTCGCGGGACCTGCAACTTTCACGACGTATACCGAGCTCGCAACGCCCGAATACAAACAGGTCACGGGCAGGGCGTGCACCAACCTGGGCGTTCCGAGCCCCTGCTACACGGTGAAATTCACGAAGCAGTATCTGATTCATCAGAACTGGGATATCTTCCTGGAGTAGCGCTCAACAGGGCGACTGCCAGATAGCTCAACAGAATCGCTTTCCACGACGTAACCGCTGGCGGCCGGTTCATGCGCCGCCAGCTCTGGAGCGGACAGACGCACCTCAGCCCGCCAAACTGGGGAAATCGTGCTTTCGCACGGCGAAGACGGCTGGCTACGATGCGTATTGCGGTCTGATACTCATCAGACTTCCTTTGAGGCTCGAGCTCTGAGAAAGTGTCCGTCAGATCCTGGTCACTCCATCCGGCACGACATCGACCTCGAATGCAACTGATCGCCACCTGTCCGGAAGAAACCAAACCGGCCCTGGTTCTCGAACTCGAAGCCCTGGGTGCACGTAGCATCGCCCCCGGATACCGCGCTGTAGCCTTCGAGGCAAGCGACGCTCTTCTTTACGAGCTGCACTTGAAGCTTCGGACGGCGAGCCGCATCCTGAGGGTCATCAAGGAAGTGCCGGCCAAGTCGCCAGAGATGCTTCGCTCACAAGTTCGGCGCATTCACTGGGACGAGCTGTTCGACGCGCGTCATGGCTTCATGGTCGAAAGCCAGGGTGACGATGCGGACAACGGTGGGATGGCACCGAAGCAAATTATTACCCAGGTGCGCGAGAGTATCCGCGAGGTTTTTGAGCGCGCCCAGGGGGTCGCACCGGTCGTCGATCGAAGTGAGCCAAAGGTAGTCGTGGTGGCGCATCTGAGGCACGGCCGCTGTACGTTGAGCTTCGACACCTCGGGCAAGTCGTTGCACAAGCGCGGTTATCGCGAGCAGGGCCATCCGGCGCCGCTCAAGGAAACGCTCTCCGCGGCAATTCTCACCATGGCGGGTTACGACGGCAGCCAGGCATTCATGGATCCGATGTGTGGCAGCGGTACGATTGCCATCGAGGCTGCAATGATAGCGCTCCACAAGGCGCCGCAGATCCATCGCAAGAAGGGCGAATTTCATTTCGAGTGGCTCAAAGATTTCGATCGTGATCTGTGGCGCGTCACTCAGGATCGCGTGCGTGCCGAGAAGCTGGAGGCCCCGACTGCACCAGTCGTCGCTTCAGACATCAACGCAGCCTATGTGGCGATGGCGAGAAAGAGTGCACTGGATGCGCGCGTCGAGAGGTACATGACTTTCAACACGGGTCGCTTCCAGGATGCTGAGCCGCCCGCGACAACCGGCATCCTCGTGACCAACCTGCCGTATGGCGAACGCATTGGTAGCAGCGAGGGCGACATCGTGCAGCTGTATGAGGAAGTGGGCGACACCCTGAAGCAGAAGTTCAGCGGCTGGCAGGCCGCCATCCTGGCCGCTGCCGCCTCGCCGTATAAGGCGATTGGCCTCAAACCAAAGCGCACTATCTCTCTCCTGAACGGCAGCATCCCCTGCAAGCTGCTGCTTTTTGAGCTGTATGTAGGAACACGGCGTGCGCCGCGCGAGGGTGCATGACGCCGGTCAGAACTTGTAGCGAGCTCCGACGCTGTACCGTGGCCCGTTCTCATAGAATCCAATGGGAAAGCCGTCAGCGGTGTGCATGTAGATGATCTCGTTGAAGATGTTGACGGCGTTTGCGTAAACCGACAGCCCCGGCGTGATATTCCAGCTCGCCGTCGCATCGACCTGGTGATAGGCGTCCGTGACGATCTGCGAGCCCATGGTCAAAATACCGAACGCCTCAGACCGATAGTTGTAGGAGATGCGAGCGCTGAAGCGCGGTGTCTCGAAGTACAGCGCGGCGTTGCCCTGATGCTTCGAGTTGCCTTGCAGCTCTACTCTCGGCTGGCCGGGAATCGGGTCAACGGAGGCGTTGGTGTAAGTGTAGTTGGTGAGGATACCGAAGCCTCGCCACAGCGCTTGCTGCCATTGCAGCTCGAAGCCCTGGATTTTCGCGCCGTGATCGCTATTCAACGGCCTCGTCACCTGCAGGTTCTGACCGTTGATGGTTTCCGAGTCGGTGAGGTTGTAAACGAAAGTATTGAGGCTCTTCCAGAAATACGTGCCTGAAAGCAGCGAGGCATCGGCGAAGTACCATTCGGTACCTAATTCGAACTGGGTGGCCTGGATCGGTTTGAGAAACGGGTTGCCGGCCGAAGCTGCGCCCGTGGTGGCGTTGATCGTGATGTTGGAGCTCAGATTCTGGAATGTATCGCGTGCCATCGCCTTCGACACAGAGCCGCGCAACAAAAGGTCGTCGCGAAGCCGATAGGTGGCATTGAGGCTGGGCAGCACGTTGTTATACGGCCGGTCTATGGTTCCGGGATCATTGCCGATGTACGCGGTGGACTGTTGTTTCGTATGGACACCCCGCACGCCGATGTTTCCCTGCAAATTCCCAAGCTCGAAATCGAGCTTCGCATAGAGGGCAGTGATGTGCTCCTCGATCGTATAGAATGCCAGGCGATCCAGGGAATACTGTAGATCGAGCAGGGGATTGATTACCTTCGCCGCAAGCGCGCCGTCGACGAGCGCATAGCGTGTGACCGACCCTGAGGTCGCGGCCTTCTGGCTCAATGGAGGCGAGGTCCCGCTCGAGACCTCATCCAGTGTAATTGCCGAGAGAGCCGCATCGTTGGGATTGTCCGGGCTCACCGAGCCGATCTGACGATTGTTGTTCACCTTGTCATCACGGTACTTGAAGCCGGTCTTGAACGACTTGAAAAAGCGGTTATTGAGATCGAAAGTCAGGTCACCCTGGCCGTAGGTTTCATCCTCTCTCATTATCCGGATCCAATCGCGTTCGTTGCCCGGTACGAAATGCAGCGCTGCACCGTCCGTGGGGTCCAGATCCAGGTAATTTACGTTGCTCTTGTGCGGCCCCAGGTCGAGGTTCAAGCGCGTGTCGCCTTGAAACCAGTAGTTCTGGTCGTGGTTGCTGCCGCCCTCAGCGTGAGTTGCGCCGGCTTGTCCATGGAGTGTCCAGCCGTCGCCGCTGAATGTTGTATCGACATCGGCGACCCGTGATTTGATAAAAGCCTGCCGATAGATCGCCTCAATGGCGGCTCCGGGCGTAGTGCCGTCACCTAGAGTTCCGCCTACGAGGCCCTGGTGGCCGTCGCCAGTCGGGATCAATACAGGATTGATGACTTTCGGATCGGCCGAAAGCAGGTAGCCGCTTCCGGGCAGAAAGAGGAAGTTCTCATTGTGATTATCCATGTTCATATGGGAGTTGACGTAATTCAGCGTGATATCCCACGCCTTCTGCGGGCGCCATTGCAACGTCGCGTTCTCGGTTGTTCGACGGCGATCCTGTGTGAAGAGCGCGGTGCCGCCACCGAAAAGCGAGTGGACGCCCTTGGTTTCATTGCCGTTCTGGTCTGTGATGTCGAACTGCGTGTCGTCGTTGAATCCTTCCAGGCCGTCACGGCGCATATGTCGCCTTTGATAGCTCACTGAAATGAGCGCACCGAACCGGCGGTCAGCATCGTGCCAGCTGAACAACCCTGACGCCTGGGGGTCAGTCTTGTTGCCGAGAACGCTGTGGAGCGCCTCGGCGGAGGCTTGGATCGTGAATGGCTTCAGCTCCATCGGGCGGCGGGTGCGCACATTTACCAAGCCACCGATGCTGCCTTCGTCCATGTCGGCCGTGGGGCTCTTATACACTTCGAGTGCAGAGACGAGCTCCGAGGCCAGGATGTCATAGTTGAATCCACGGCTCGGGTTGTCGTTCGCCCACCAGTACGCGGACGCGACATTCTGTCCGTTCATCATGGTGCGATTCAGTGTATTGTCGGTGCCACGTACGAAGATGTCGCGGCCTTCGCCCCAAATGCGATCCACTGAAACACCGGGAACGCGCTGTAAGGAATCTGCGACATTCTTGTCGGGAAACTTGCCGATATCCTCGGCGCTGATTGCATCCACTACCGCGCCGGCATTGCGCTTCGTGTCCAGAGCCTGGCGCAAGCTGCTGCGAATACCGGTGACAACGACTTCTTCGAGTGTTGGCTGCGGTGAAGTGGGCGCATCGTCGGCGGCCCGCGCACCCATGCTGAGCATCGCCAAAGCGGTGGCAGAGCAACATAGCAGCGGATAACGTTGACTCATCGATGTGTCCTTATCTGATGGCGGCGGCTGCCGCGGTTCCGGTTGTTTCGCGCCCGGGCCTCCTATGGGGCCGACGGCAATCGTGTTGGCGTTGAGTCGCTGGTAGGTCAGTCCTGTGTTGGAGAGGATTCGCTCCAGAACCTGCTCGCGTGTGTATGTACCGGAGATGCGTTGGACCGTACGGCCCGCAGCCAGGTTGGAGAAGAACACGACTTGTTCCCCGGTTTGCCGCGCATATGCCTGCAGCGCGCCCGAAAACGACTGGGCGCTGATTTCGAAATGCTCTTTTCGCGGCTGGACCGGATCTTCCGCCAGGCTTTGCTGCGGCAGGAGCAGGTTGGTGACCGCGGAAACCAACAGCGCGCTCACCGCACGACGCACAGGCCTGCTGGCTCGCACTACTGCGCTCCGCCGGTCCGGTTGCCGGCAGATTCACCAGGCCCCGCTTGAAGAACCCAGCCACGAGCGTCTTCATGCACACGCACGTCGGCGTGCGTTCGCAGAAACTCCACGAAGGACGCCTGGTCCGTAGCGTTAAAGATTCCAGTGATGCGCTTGCTGGCCAGTGGTTCGCCGAGAATATGGATCGATTTTTCGTTGTAGCGTGCGAACTCCGCGGCGACGTCGGTGAGTGTGGTCTCCTCGAATATCAGCCGGCGCTCCGTCCATGCCGTGGCGCGTTTGGTATCGGCCACGGGCACCCGTCGTGGCGGATTATATTCAGCGACAACCGCCTGCTCACCGCTGGCGAGCTCGATGGGCCGCGCGGCAGGCTCCGTCGAGTCTGTTGACCTCCCGGATGTTGAGCTCATGCTGTTGGATACTCGAACACGCCCCTCGAGTACCGTCACAACAGTGCGAGAGTTGTGCGCGTCGACGTTGAATTCGGTGCCTACGGCGACGATTTCGGTCTCGCCGGACCAGACACGGAAGGGGCGATGGGGATTCCTGGCGACTCTGAATATGGCCTCCCCAGTGAGTAGTTGAACATCGCGCTCAGCTGCTGTGAACCGTGCACGTAACCTGGAGCGCGTGTTCAGGTCGACGACGGAGCCGTCTTCCAGGGTAATGGAGCGCATCTCCCCGACATTGGTAACATACGTTTTTGAACCCCAGTCAAACATCGCTATCAATACTCCGGAGATCAGCAATAGGAGGACGATCGATGCGGCCAGCGCCCTGTGAACGATGCGTCTGCGGCCGGCTGCTGCAGGTCGTGGTGCGTTGCTGCGTTCGGTATCCGTGACGAGCCGCGTTACTCTGTTAGAGTCAATCGCCCGTGCTTTCTCTATGAGCCCCGTAGTACTGTCCTGCGGCCACGACTTGCTACCCGCGAGCTCCTGAGTCAACTGGCTGACGCGCAGAAATTCCTCTACGTGGAGATTGGAACGGCGCAACCAGGCGATGAAATCCAGTCGTTCCTCGTATGTGCATTCGGGGTCGGTCAGGATGACCAGCCACTCGGCCGCGGCACGCGCGGCAGCTGCGGGAGCAGCACTGTCGCTACTGGTGTGATTGTCGAATCTCGAAGTCACGCATCACTCCGAAATCAGGCGAGTGCGAAGCTCGGCGTATCCGGTCACGAGGTAGCGCTTTACCATGCGAGTCGTAACTGCAAGATGATGAGCAATCTGTTCATTCGTCATGCCTTCTCTCAACTTCAAAAAAACGACTGTGCGCACCATGACATCGAGTGAATCCAGAGCGGCATGGAAACGCGCCTGGTTCTGTGCCTCGCCGACATGGAACTCGGGGGTACGTGTCTCGAGCAGCAGATCGAGCTCTTCCGCGCTGTGCGGCTTGCTCTGACAGGCGCGCATGCGCCATTCCGCCGCGACGTTGCTGGCCATGCGATACAGATAAGCCTGGGGCTCTTCGATGAGATCGGTCTGATTGGTCCGCAGCAGGCGCAGGTAGACTTCCTGTGCAAGGTCCTGGGCATCCGCCCGCGTCCGGACTCGGCGCTCGACGAACCGGGTCAGATCTGCGTTCCAGCGCCGGACCCAACCAGCGATGCGTGTCCTTTTGCCGTCGCTCACCTCACCCCCTGTCTCCTGCAGTGTCTCTCGAACTTTCTGCCGTCCCTGAATAGATGGGGTTGGGTCGGAAAATGGACCCCAAAAAAAATCTGCCGTTGAGGATGGTCAGGCCTGTAGTACAGGACTTGCTATGAGACCAAGGGCCGGGAACGCTCTTTCCTTCGGTGGGACGGGCGGGCCCGCCGTGAATCAGAAATTGGCCGTGACAGCGGCGCCGAAGGTTCGCGATGTCGACTGGTCTGAATCATCTGTCACACTGCTGCGCGCAGCTTGGGATTCTCATTTGAATCCGTCCGGTTTTATCGCCTGGTTGGATAGACTGGGCAGTCAAAGTCATCTGCTCAACACCACTTCCCGGGTGCATTGAACTTCGACAAGCAGTATCTGGTGGAGCTGCGAGGGAAGGGTAGGAACGGGTATGAGAGGCGCCGCTCGGTGGTGCGCTGAAAGTCACGGGATGTGTCGTTCGTAGTCCATACGCTCATGCAGGAAGCGAACGATGTCGATACCGTCTGCTGTATGTCGATAAAACAGAACGTGCGACCCGGAAGGATACATGCGGTAGCCTCGGCGCACTTCGTTGCATTCCCTACCTAACGAAGGGCGATTGGCTACGATCGCGATATCCTTCCAGAGTTGACGTGTGTACGTCTCCGCTTGATCGAGTCCCCAGCGATCCTCCGTGTAATCCCAGATCTCGTCCAAGTCTGCCTGGGCTCGCGGGGAGAGGACAACGTGATCCGACATCAGTCCTTCAGTGCCGGCTTCCGCTTGCGAGCGATGAATGCCTCGAAATCAAACGGTGTGGAGGGGCCGCTCTCCTCGCCTTCAATCAAGGCGGCGCGCAGTGCGCTCATCCGTGCCTCACGTTCCTCGAGCAGGCGAAGGGCGGCGCGCATAACATCACTCGCATTGTCGTAGCGTCCCTCATTGACCTGAGCTTCGATGAAACCGGTGAAGTGCTCGCCCAAGCTGAAAGACGTGACTCTGCCCATAGATCTCCTCCTCATTGAATTCGAAATGTACTAAATATTAGTACAGGAGGCAACGGTCGAATTCGGCGTGCTTTTTCGTCCGTCGCCAACGTTGCCATTCGCTCTTGGCACTGGCAGAGGCATGAGCGAATAGGAATGTCGCGGGTTCGAGTCCCGTCCGCTCCGCCAGGGGGACGGCGGGCGCCCGTAGCGTTACTATTTCGAATTATTTCTCTAAAATCCAACCAATGATCACATCAAATTGATGATATACGATTGATTTATATCAATTTGAGACTTTTTTAAATTTCGTCTATAATCTCGTCATGAATTCCACCACCGAAGCCATCATCCAGCTATTGAGATCGGGACCGAAGGCCAGTCCCGATCTGGCCCGGGCCGTAGGCGACTCTGCGTCAACTATCCTGCGTAGCCTACGGTCGCTGGAACGGGGGCGGCGCGTCGTGCGGATGGGCAAGACCCGCGGAGCGCGCTATGCATTGCGGCGAGCTATCGCCGCTATTGGTCCGGACTGGCCCGTTTATCGCGTCGATGAGACCGGCGCCGTTCACACGTTGGGGACTCTCGAAGCGATCGAGAGCAATAGCTATTACGTCACAGCCGGGCCTGCGCGGATTCAGGGAGTTTTCGATGGGATTCCGTATTTTCTCCAGGACGCTCGGCCGGGCGGTTTTCTAGGGCGCGCGGTGCCGAATGCCTATCCGGACTTGGAGTTCCCCGCTCGTGTTGTTGACTGGACGGACGAGCATTTTCTCATTTACCTGACGAGGTGGGCCACCGATACAACCGGTGCGCTCATTGTTGGATCGGAGTCGATGGATCGGCATCTCTCGGGCGCGCAACAGGCAACCGTGGTGTCCGAGAATGCCCGGGTCACTGAGTATCCCCGTTTCGCTGCTCAGGCAATGGCAGGAACCCCGCCAGGCTCGTCTGCGCAGGGCGAGCAGCCGAAATTCACGGCTTGGGTCGGCAATTCGGAGCACCGGGTGGCGGTCATCGTCAAGTTCTCGCCGCCGCTTTCTACCGCGGTCGGCCGCCGCTGGGCGGATTTGCTCGTCTGCGAACATCTTGCGCATCGTGTGTTGGAAGAGTCCGGGATCGCCGCGTGCAGGTCGGAAATCCTCGATTGCGGGGACCGTGTTTTCTTGCAGAGCGAGCGCTTCGATCGCCTCGGTTCGGAGGGTCGGCTGGGTGTCGTTTCGCTGTTTGCTCTGGATACTTGCCGTTATGGCAGGCTCGATTCCTGGACAGCCTCGGCGGAGCGCCTCTGCAAAGACCGCCTGCTGGGCGCCGAAGACGCGGAGCGCATCAGTCTGCTCGATGCCTTCGGCGCCCTGACAGCCAACACGGATCGCCACTTCGGCAATATTACGCTGTTCGATGACTATCAGACGGTGCTGAGGTTGGCGCCGGCGTACGATATGTTGCCGATGTTGTTTGCACCGCAGAGCGATCAGATTGTTGCGAGGCAATTTGAAGCGCCGGCCCCTCGGGCGGCGTGGTTGTCCGTCTGGTCGCGCGCCCGCTCCATCGCCGAAACTTATTGGAATCGTGTGATTGCGGACGGGCGATTGAGTGAGGAATTCCGGCAGCTGTGTGTCGCGAGCCTGGGGGTATTGCGGGCATTGCCCGTGCGGGGCGCCGCCGTTTGATCGCGAAACTAGCGGTGTTTTATCTTGTCATCCGCCTTCAATCCCGACACCACCTCGATATTGATGCCATCCGATAAGCCCGTCTCAATTTGCCGTTTCACAAATACCTGCGGTCCGGACTCCACCTCGACAAACGAGGCCTTGTCCTCAATCATCAGGTCGCCTTCGTTGATGGCCAGAACGTCCGCCTTCCTGGCGAGAACAATGTCCGCATTGGCACTGTAGTTTGAGCGTAGAAACAACTCCTTATCGAGCTTCACCGCGGCACGAATGGTAAATTTGATGGTCCCCTGGTCCGTCGTACCCTTGGGCGAAATGAACTCCAGCGTCGCGGCAAACGGCTTACCCTCCAGGGCGCCGACATTCAGCACGAGCTGCATGCCCTCCCGCAATTTGCCGACTTCCGACTCATCCACCAGGCCTTCAAAAATCATGTCGTTCATATCGGCCAGGGTGGCGACGGTGGTTCCCGATTGAAAGGTGCTCGTCTCCACAATGAACGCGCCCTCCTTGTTGGGCGTATCCAGCACCGTGCCATCGATGGTCGCCGGGATCATGTTGGACACGAAGCCCGAATTGCGGGTCGCGCCGGTTTTCAACAACAACAGGGCGTTCTCCGCGGACCCTACCGCCTCCTTCTGTACATTGAAGTTCATCGTAAACTGGTTGAAGTCGGTCTCCGAGATCAGATGCTGGGCAAACAACTTTTTGTAGCGCTCCAGGTCCGCCGCCTGGTTGGCTAAATTGATTTTGGATGTTTGCAGTTGCGATTCGGCTGCATTGACGTTCAGCATACTGGGGCGCAAAGAGATCCGGGCTACGACGTCACCTTTTTTCACGATCTGACCGGCGGTAACGAACAGCTTGTCCACCACGCCCGAAACCTGCGCCTTCACCTCGATCTCCCGCCGCGGGATGACCTTGCCGATTGCCACGGTCTTTTTGACGATAGTCATTCTTGCCGGACTGTCGAGCTGATAAACCACACTCGGCTGGTGGGATTTTCTGTACAGGAACACCAGGGTGCCGACAAACACCAGCAGGATCACTGCCACTACACCGAACTTCAAGACCTGCTTCATGGCAGCCGTTACTCCTCCTGCAGTGCCACGATCGGATTGACAGCCGCTGCGCGCCTCGCCGGCATCAGGGACGCCAGCAAACCAGCGGTAATCAAGACCGCCAAGGCAGTGATGGCCGTTTCGAAGTCCACCGCGGGGCGGCTGAAAAATCCCGGCTTACCCTCCGGACCCAGCATCGTGGCAATGGCCTGGATCACCAGCGTCCCCACCACCAGTCCGGCATAACCCGCGATCGCCGTGATGAATACAGATTCCTGCATGACCATGAGCACGATGGATGCGGGCGTGGCACCCAACGCCTTGCGCAGTCCGATCTCACGGGTGCGCTCCTTCACGACAATCAGCATGATATTTCCCACGCCGATGGCGCCCGCGAGGATCGTGCCGATGGCCACCACCCAACTGAACATCTTGATCCCGGTAAACAGGCCCTGAATCTTGTCGTACTCGTTCTGCAGGTTGAAACTGCCGAAAACGCCCTTGTCATCCGGATTTACCCGATATTTGTTCGCGAGGTAGCGCTTGACGTCTTCTTCGGCGACCCGCGCCTGCACTCCCGGTTTCGGCAGGACCACAAAATTGCCGACCCAACCGACCTGATTGAAGGCATAGCGCAATGTGTCATTCGGAAGATAAATCTTCTCCTCCTCCTGCTGTTGATTGCCATTCGACAACGAATGGAACACACCGATCACCTGGAAGCTCATGCCGTTGATGGTGACATCGTGGCGCAGCGCCCGCACGTCCCTGCCGAACAACTGACTCTCCACGCGGGCGCCAATGATTGCGACTTTGCGTCGCTGTTGCTCGTCAAATGCGTCAAACGAGCGTCCCTCATCGATTCGCATCGTCATGATGCCCTCGATGCCGGGAAAACCACCCTGCACGGCAAAGGCCCCGTTTTTTGATTTGTACACAGTGTAGGCGGGCGCTGCGCCCCATAACCCGACGGAGTTTTGCCCCTTGATCATGCCGACACTGGCGACGTTGCGGCCGATCTCCTGGATATCCTGCGCCTGCAGCTTGATCTGGCGACCTGTCGGCATCCCCTGATAGGGTAATTGCGTGACGCCCTGCGACCAGATGAACACGGTATTGGGAACCCGCGGGAAGCCGTCATAGACCCCGTTTTCGAGTCCTTTGCCGGCACCCAACAATGCCGTGAGCATGAAGATTCCCCAGAAGACGCCGAAAGCCGTGAGTGCCGTGCGCAGCTTGTGCCGGCTCAGGGTGTTGAAGATCTCCTGCCATTTTTCAACATCAATGAACATGAGGGGCTGGGCTACTCCGCGCGCATGGCTTCGGTCGGAGTGATTTTCGCGGCCCGCAAAGCCGGCGCCAGCCCGGCGAGGACCCCGACGCCGACCAGCAGACACAGGGCGGTGATTGCAATCTGGAAATTGACTTCGGGATTTAAAAAGAACGGCAACTTCGCGCCCGAGCTGCGCACCCCGAACGAAATCAGCTCCAACAGACCCACTCCGAGGACCAACCCCACGTACCCCGCAATGCTGGTCACCAACGTGGACTCCAGCAGCAGCGTGCTGACAATCACCAACGGCGTAGCGCCCAGCGCTTTGCGAATCCCGATTTCCCGAGTCCGTTCCTTTACGGTAATGATCATGATATTGCTGATCCCGACAATGCCCGCGGTCAATGTCCCCAGGCCCACGAACCAGATAAACACGGTGATTCCCAGGAACAGTCCATTGATGTTCCGGGCCGGCAACGCCATGTTGAATGAGCTGATGCCCCGCTGGTCGTCGGGTGACACGGTGTGGCGTCGTTTCACCAACTCAACCGCCTGCTTCTCGAGCTCAAATCCATCAATCCCCGGCTCCGGGCGCAGCCAGATGGCGTCGATGCGGTCACCGCCTCCGTATACCTTCCGATAAGTGGACAGTGGAATATAGACGCGCTCGGAATTGCGCCCCTGGTTCATCTTGTCGTAAAAGACCCCGGCAATTTTCATGACGACGTCCTTGACGCGGATGTCCTGGCCTACAGGGTTTACTCCCTTGGCAAACAGCCGGTCGGCGACCGTGGTGCCGACCACGACGATTTTTCGGGTTTCGTTGACATCCAGCGGGTCGAGCCTGCGCCCGAAATTAAACGGGAGGTCTTCCTTGATACGGAAATACTCATCGGGAATGCCACGTATATCGGCGTTGCTGTTTTTGCCTGCGTAAGTGATCGTTCCGCTACCGAGGGTACTCTCGGCCGACACCAGGCGAACTCCTTTGATTTGCCGGGTGATGGCCTGTATATCCCGCTGATCGATCTGAATGCGCCGTCCGACCCCCATTCCGCGGTAGGCGACACTCGTGTCGCCGGGAGCGACGACAATGAAGTCCAGCACATCGGAGCCGAACGAGTCCATTACGCCGTTCTGCATGCCCCGGCCGAAACCCAACAGCATGATGAGCATGAACACGCCCCAGAAAACGCCGAACGCCGTCAACAGTGTGCGCAGCTTGTTCTGCCGCAGGGTGAACAGGATCTCCTGCAGACCGTCAAACATGTCGATCAGCTCCGGCCACCGCGCGCTGCGCTCCGGTCTGCCGTCCCGGCACGATCAGCCCGTCTTTCAATAGAATCTGCCTCTCAGTCTGGTCAGCGACGTCCTGCTCGTGCGTCACGATGACGAATGTGTTGCCGCGCCGGTGGATATCCTTGATGAGAGACATGATCTCCCGCGTGGAGTGGCTGTCGAGGGCACCCGTTGGCTCATCGGCGAGGATCACCTTGGGCTCACTCACCAGGGCACGCGCAATGGCGACGCGCTGCTTCTGGCCTCCCGACAATTGATTGGGCAGGAAGGACTTGCGATCGGACAGGCCCACCATGTCCAGGTATTGCTCGGCGCGATGATTGCGCGCCTTGCGCCCCAGGCCCTGATAATAGAGCGGCAGAGCCACATTCTCGGCGGCGGTCTTGAAGGGCAACAGATTGAAAGCTTGAAAGACGAATCCCAGCATCCGGTTGCGCAGGCGCGCCGCCGTTGCCTCCGTGAGATTGCGGATCTCCTGGTCCGCCAGCACATAACTTCCCTGGTCGTAAGAGTCCAGCACGCCGAGGATGTTCAGCAACGTGGATTTGCCGGAACCGGAGGAGCCCATGATCGATACCAGCTCACCAGCGCGGATGTGCAGATTGACACCCTTCAACACGTGCAGGTGCTGATCGCCCGAGTGGTAGTACTTGTGGATGTTGTGCAGCTTGATCATGACGGCAACTGCCGATGGCCCTCAATGCCATCGGCGACGGCGAGCACTCGCTTTCCATGCGCGTAACAGGCACTGTTAGTTTGCTCGTCGTCAGCGTCGAGCACGTCCGCTCGATCGATGGTGACCGGTCGACTTTCGAAATTCGAAAGATTCAGCTCGTAGATCAGGCAGGTGCGACCGGCGCTTGGGAATGCACTGGGCTCAAACGGCACCTGCATTTGGAGCTGCAGCTGCGGTGGCCACGACTGGGCACCCGGGACGGTAGCCGCTCGGACGGTCGATGCGAACACGACCACGGTGAGCAACGTCGCAGCGGACCTCAAACGCACCATATATCCGTTCCATCGGAGGTGCTTGCATGTTGCCACAAGCAGGCGGGTGCATTCACCCATGCAGCCTGCGTATGGTGGCGTGAACCACTCGCTTGGGCGCATCGGCCGCGCTGGAGCTACGTAGCCTCAGAACCGGAGTGATTCACTGATGAAGTCCAGCGTTTTGTCGCTCTCGAAGTGGTTACAGTGATGCGCCTCGGCGTTGGTCGCAAAGTCGTGCAGGTTACCGGCTGGGAATACGCTGCCAGCGGCGAACTGCGTCACCGACAGCGTGTCCACTACGAGGTCGTTCTTGCCTTCGAAGATCGGACGCAAAGTGTTGAGCGAGCTTGGTGGCACGTAAATGGGACTACAGTCAACGACGCAGCTCAGGTAGGCCGCGCGCGAAGAAGACGATCGCGGGGCAATCTTGATCTTCGGAACACGCGCGCGCATTCTCGGGCGCGCGCTCGGGCGTGCTACTGGGCGCGTTGCAACAAAAGTCTAAAACCTCAACCGCTCAAAGGGGTACAACGTGAAGAAAATTCTGTCACTCATCGTGATCGCCGGAGTGCTTTTCGCCAGCCCTGCTTTCGCGGCAGACCCGATTGTAGGCACCTGGAAGCTCAACGTCGCGAAATCGAAGTTCATCACGGGCGCAGCGCTGTCGGCCGGCACTCGTGTCTATACCGAAGCCAACGGGCTGTACACGCTGAACCAGAAGCTGACAGGCGCGGATGGCAAGGAGATGTCGATCCAGGTGCAGTACCGCGACGGCAAGGACGAAAAGCAGGCCACGGCGGGGGCCGCGGACACAACGCATGCGAAAAAGATCGATGCGAACACATGGGATTTTGATCTCAAGAAGGATGGCAAAACCGTTGGCCATGTCCATCGTGTTGTATCGGCCGAGGGCAAAACACTGACGGTACACAATACGGGCATGCAGCTCAGCGGCGCCCAAGGCGACGAGACGCTTGTGTTCGACAAGCAGTAGGGCTCGGAAAGTCTGCGCGCACAGGGACGTGCGCAACGAGCCCCCGGGCACTCCGGGACACTCGGGGCCCGGCAAGTATTGAAACCACGACGTGGCGTCGTTCTGGCTTGGCCGTGTCCGGCGATGGGCGGTAGTACCCGAGCTGTCTTCTATGCAGTTTGACCTAAACTTTAGCCCGTGTCTGGGGTCCAAGCTCTCAGAAGAGGCCAGCATGCAAACACGTTACGAAGTCGCTGTCACAGTGATTTTAATCCTCGGGGTTGCTGCAGTGTCGTTTGCCGCTGCACCGCTGAGCTCTCAGCAGCCTGCGGACGTGCCAGCGGCCCGAGCAACCCCTGGCCCACACGGGCATTCCGACCCAGAAAAGCGACGTAAAGCCGATGCCATCACGCGGCGAGAGGCGGTCAAAGCGCGAATCGCTCGCTGCCGTATGCACCCGGAAACATGCAGGCAGTAGCCGCTCCTACGCGGGCTCCCTTGTTGTTGGGGAGCCCGCCAGGACGATTGCTTCAGCTCAATCGCCTTCGAGCCTGTAAATGCCACGGCCGTGGGTTGCGGCATACAACAGATGTGACCCCTGGTCGAGTACCAACTGGTATACGGCGACCGGCGGAATTCCGCGGGCCGCGGACAACCAACCCGCGCCGCCATGTATGAGGACCCCGAAGTCGGTAGCGACATAGAGGTGGCGCGATTCCGCGTCGTACGCGATTCCAAGTATGGGCTGATCGCCGATCCCTGCGCTTAGATCCTTCCATTTTGCTGTACCGGTTTTCGGGTCATAGGTGACCTCAAATACGTGACCCGGCGTCGTCGGTGTATAGGCGTCGTAGCCGGAGAAGGATACGAACGCTCGCAGCGGATTGTCGGCGTCGATTGCGATACCGCTGATGAAGCGCGTAGGTTGGGCGGCGGTGTCGATACGGCGGTATGTAACGCTTCCCGGATCCGGTGCGTGCGCATTTGTCGAAATAAACAATCGGCCACGACGAGTACCCACCCACAACGGCGCATTCTCAGGACGGGCGCGGCTGATACTGACCACGTAGGAGCCTGACTTGTCGGTTCCGTAGGCAGGGCCTGTCAGGTCTCCGGCCGTCGATCCCAGCGCGCCGCCCAGCGGCACCCAGTCCCCGCACGTAATCGTGAAGTCGCCAAAGTATTCATTGCAATGTGTGTCCAGGTCCGCCTTCGGTCCACCGTTGTCGGTGGTGCGCCAGACATGTTGCAAGCCAATGAAGAACGTGCCGGCCAGCTTCTGATCGGCGATCAGAGGCACATAGAAGGAGGCGCCTTCACCACTGGCCTGCAGGGGATCTCCGGTCCAATCCCAGCTGAGAACATCATTGCCATTGAAATTGACGTCCGGCGCGGGGCTGAAATACGTGTGCATGCGGATGCCGGTCTGCGAACTGATTGCCGCCAGGCCACCGTCGCCGCCCACAGACTCAAACCAGCTATGGGTTTTCCTGTCGAACGCCCAGGTCCCGTTATCTTGCGTGCCGCCGATGATGTCGTTGCGCGGATCCCGCTCATTTACAGCCAATCCCTGGAACTGCAGCGTGTTGAGTCCCGCGTTGATGGCAGCGATACGGGTCGGAATGACCGAGAGCCAGTTTTGGCAGTCAACAAGGTCTGCGCCCTTCAATCCACGACTGGCACAGTCGGAATTGCCGTTCGCATATGCGCCGCTCGTGCGCACCACGCCACCGTCCGATCCGATCAACGCCGCATCGCCAAATCCCGGCAGGAACGCAAGCGCGTGCTGATCAGGATGCATGCCGTTGGGTGCCGGATCCTGCACGATGTCGTTTGTCATATCGGTAAACGAACGGCCGGCATTCGTCGAGCGGACCACGGCACGGCCATTGGAGGGTCCGAAAAGCTCCTCGTACTGCATCGATCCCCCCAGCCAGACAGTGTCCGGCCTGCCCGGCGGTGTGGCGACAAACATGTCATAGCTGCACTGGCCCTGGCAGAAGTCGTAGGACGAAAATCCAGAAGTGCCAGGGGTTGAATTCGAGAGCTTGATCCAGCCGCGATTGGTGCCGCCGGTACGCAGTGACGCAGCAGTTACGTTCGCGTTGTCAGTACGGTAGAAATCTGCCGGCGCGCTGCCTACATCGCCGAGGTAGATACGCAGTTTGTCGCCCATCGGTGCCAAGGCGAATTCGGTGCGGGCATCCAGCGATGCTTCCACGGCTCCCGCGCCTGCCCCCACGAATACTTGTTCGAATTGGTGGCCGCGTGTCGAGCGATACAGTCCATAGTCAAACACGGAGAAGTAGATCTGAGTGAATGAGTCTTTACCCGGTTGCCTATAGGGCACGATCTTGGACACGCCACCCCGAAAAAAGTCGGAGCCGTTCGGACTTGTCGGGTCCACCGTGTCGGAGTCAACGCTGAACACGAGCGAGAAATGCAGGCCACCGTCGATCGACTCATAGAGCCCGATTGTCGGCGCGTCCGGGGGAGTGAAACGGCCGCCGTTGACAGCCGAGGAACCGTGGCGGGCAACGGCTGTTCCAATCCACAAATGCCGCGAGTTGGCTGGATCGACGGCGATTGTCGCAATCGCCCGGTCATGCGCCGCATCGAAACTGCCTGGCGCGAGCGACCAGTGCTCGCCGCCATCTGTGGACTTGTAGAGTCCGAGGCCGGCCTCGGAGTCGCTGGATCCATTGGGCTCGCCGGTGCCGGCGTACACGGTCGAACCGGAACGGTCGTTCGGGTCATACAGCAAGGAGCCGATGGAATTGGTGTCGAGGCCAGCACTGACTGGATGCCAGTCGGGAGCGTTTGCCAGAGCGTTTGAAGTTTTCCACACTCCGCCGCCAGCTGCACCGAGGAGGGCGACGCACGAACTCTTTCCGCAGACGTTCGACACTGCCAAGCTGGTCACACGCCCGGACACGACCGACGGAGCACCTGTGTAGGTTACCGGACCCGGGACATTACCTACCGTTGGACCAATGGGCGTCCATGAGCGCCCTGAATCGAAACCTAAAGCGGCGATGCTTTCGAACGCGCGCGCAGCCGTCAGCTTTTGCGTTGCAGCAACGAACGCCTGAGGTGCCGCTTGGTTTCCGGCATCCCACCCCGCGCGCGCCGCAAAGTCGTCTTCGGGGCCATGCTGCGCGTACCAAGTCTGATTGAAATTGATCGGTGCGCTCAATGCCATACCGGTGGTGAGCGCCATTACCAGTCCCGCCGCGCAAGCCGCGGCCGCGTGCCCTTGTTTCTTCACGATTTTTCTCCCTGGCGATTTTTTTGGTTTTGACCCGCTGACCTCGTCGCTTTTCACGGCAAAGAAAGAGTGTGTTAGCGGACATGATGTCCGTGAAACACACGGCAACGCAATGAATATTTAACGGAAGGATACAAACACTTCGTACATGTTGAGATAGCGGGTATTCAGGTGAAAACCCCATCGCGGCCATTGGGGATTCCGAGCGAGGCTGTGTGCCTGGCGCCATTACGATTGAGACGCATCAGCGTAATGTAGACGAGGAGGTCGGACCGTTGGCTCGAATTCGCAGCTGAGACAACAGCCGCTCCGGCTGCGCGGGCTCAATGATCGAGTGCGGGTCCGCGAAGTTGCGCTGAGTTGAATGGACTCAACAGTGGGGGTTCTACCCGAGGTGTTTGTACACCGCTCAGGCGTGAAGCCGCCCCTCAAAGTTGCACACTTCTATCCCCTGAGTACGAGAGATGCTTCCGGGTATTGGTCGCACATGAACTCGACGAACGCGCGAACCTTTGGGGCAGGAAGGCGCCTCGATGTGTGCAAGACCCAAAGCTCGACCTCCACACCCGCGACCCTTCCCCATTGAACTAACTCTCCGCGAGTAAGCTGGCCCCATGCGATGGACTGCGGCATGAGCGCAGCGCCGGCGCCAGCGACAGCAGCGTCGCGAATCATCAGGAATGATGAAAGTCTCAGCTTGGGGATGGGTTCTAAGACCAGACGCCCGTCGTCGAGGCTCCAATTGGTGGGTTGAAAGTTAGAAAACACGATAGCCGGCACTTGTCGAACCGCGCCGGGGCTCGGCATGATTACAGAGGGCGCGGCGACAACAACCAGCCGATCTTTGGCGAAGCATCGGCCTACCAAGTTGCTGTCCGGGCGCGGGTTGATCCGAATAGCGACGTCGAACTGTTCCTCGACGAGGTCGACCATGCGGTCCTCAGCTAACACCTCGATGCTGACTTCCGGATAGGCCGCACAGAACTCGGCGCAAATCCGGCCCATCGCGAGCTGCGAGTACAGCACTGGGGACGCAACACGCAAGCGTCCCCGAGGTGCCGACAGTCCCTCCCGGGTTGCCGTCATGGCTTCGGCGACCTCGAGCATCGGCCCTTCAGTTCGAGCCATCAGCCCCTCCCCGGCTTCGGTGAGTTTCAGTCCGCGGGCGCTACGCTCGATGAGTCGCACGCCGAGTTGCTCTTCCAAATCGGAGATGCGGCGGGACAGGGTCGCCTTCGACCTGCCGCTGGCACGGCTCGCCTTTCCCAGCCCTCCATTTGTTGCGACGAGCGCGAAGTCAGCCAGAGCGTTCAGGTCCATGCTGTTCCAGTTTTGAAATGAGCTGTCTCTATTTTCTCGTCTTCGTATCGCTCATGCAACGGCCTATCTTGTAGTCGTCGCAACCAATACGAGGAATTTGCAAATGAGCACCACACAACGCGCTGTACTGATTAGGGCGTACGGCGGCGCCAACGCCGCCGAAGTAGCCGAGATCGATAAGCCTGAGGCCGGACCGGGACAGGTTTTGGTCCGAGTTCGCGCCGCCGGGGTGAACGGCATCGATTGGAAAGTCCGTGAGGGCTACGTTCGAGATGCCTTTCCGCTTCAGCTGCCGGCCGTACTCGGGATCGAGTTGGCGGGTGTTGTTGAGGCCGTTGGCACTGGCGCTTCGCGCTTCCATGTCGGCGATCGCGTCATGGGCCCGCTGGGCGGACTAGGGGCGTACGCCGATTTCGTCGCGGTCAACGAAGCGAACCTGGCCCTCATGCCTGAAGGTCTGGACGACGTCCATGCGGCCGCAATACCTGTGGCGGCCGTAGCGGCTTGGCAAAGCCTGCACTACGCCGGCCCGATCCGCTCCCGCCAGCGAATTCTGATCCACGGCGCGGCCGGTGGGCTGGGCGGCTATGCCGTGCAATACGCCAAGCGAGCGGGTGCCGAAGTCTTCGCAACCGCGGCCACTGCTCACGTCGAGTACGTGCGCAGTCTCGGCGCGGACCACGTCATCGACTACCAGACCGAACGTTTCGAGGACATCGCTCGAGACATCGACCTGGTGCTCGACTACGTCGGAGGTGAAGCGCTCGATCGCTCGTGGCAAGTTCTGACAAAAACAGGCGCCATCGTTGGCACATCGTCCCCCGACATCCTTGCACGCACGCCTGCTGGCCACCGCAGCCTGTGGTTCATGAATAAGCCCGACGCTGCTCTTCTCGAAAAGCGGGCGGTAGACATCGCAAAAGGCACGCTGAAATCCAAGGTGAGTGAGGTGGTCGGTTTCGCGGACATCCCTGCGGCCATCGAACGCAATCGCACCCACTCACGCACCGGCAAGGTCGTGGCGGACTTCTCGCGCTAACCAACAATTCCTTGGAGATTCACATGAGCATTCTTGTCACCGGTGCAACCGGCACCCTTGGTTCGCGACTCAATTTGCAAGTAACCGCGACTTACGAAATGGCATGGCGCGAATACGCTTGCCCGTGACGCGGAAGATCGCATTTGCGACAGCGGGGCCGACAACGCCAACGCCCGCTTCCCCCGTGCCGCCGTACCGCGCGTGGCCGGAGAGCGCACCCATGTGCACGTTGATCTCCTGGGGCAAATCGGTGATACGCAGCATCGGGTAGCGATCGAAGTTACCCTCGACAATGCGACCATTCTCCACGTTGAGCTCTTCGTTCAGGCACAGGTTCAAACCAAAGATCATAGAGCCTTGTAACTGCGCCCTGACAGCGTCCGCATTCAACATCTGTCCGCAGTCAAACGCGAGATCGAGCGCGTGCACGACAATTTCCCCGGTTTCAGCGACTTCCACTGTGGCGACAGCGGCTACCGTCGTACCTTCGCGCGGCTGGCCGCTCGTACCCCAGTTTCCAATGGCCAGACCTTGTGCGTGCCGGGCCGGTAGCTTGCGTCCCCAGCCGGCGCGCGCAGCCACTTCGCGTAGGCACGCTTGCCAGGCTGGGTCGGGCCACTTGCTGAGGATGCGCAGCCGATACTCGAGCGGGTCGATATGTGCCCGCGCGGCGCATTCATCGATGAATGACTCGATGAAGAAGCAATGCGAGTTGTACCCTGGACCGCGGAACTGGCCCGTGAGGATGTGAATCGGAACATTGGATGTCTCGACGCGAGCATTGGGGATACAACCGTTGACGTAAGCTCCGTCGTCGAGCCCGTGGGTCACCGGGTCGTGACCTGCTACGTGTGCGACGAGCGCCTTGGGCAAACCGTCCACGCCTAAGGCCGCGACCAAGCGTGCGGCCTGCAGGTCGCGATACCTGCCCTGACGGAAGGTTTCCTCGCGCGACCAGATCACGTGGATCGGCGTGCCCGGGAATTTCTTCGCCACGGCTAACACCATGCGCACGTCGTCACCGCCGACGCGACGACCGAAGCTCCCGCCGACCAGCGGCAGATGGAATTCGATGTTTTCGGGAGCGACGCCGGTCTCTTCCTGAGCGATCACGAGAGCCTGCGAGGCCATGGCAAATGGATGCCAGAGCTCCACCCGGTCCTTCGTGACGAGCGCTGTACCGTTCAGCGGCTCCATCGGTGCGTGCTCGCACAGAGGAGTTAGATATCTCGCTTCGATGACCGCATCGCCGGCTCGCTCAATCAGCTTCGGCGCGTCGCCGGTCTCCTTGACGACTTCGTCTGCCGGCCTGTCGAGACGCGCGTAGGCGGCTTCATGTATCTGCTCGGTGTTCTTCCATTCGACACCCGATCCGGGGTCCCATTCGAGAGGCAGCGCCGCGAGCGCTTTACGAGCTTGCCAGTAGTGCTCCGCGACGACGGCGATGCCGCTCTGCGCGGTCGTGTGTGCCCAGAAGGCGGGTTTGTTTAGCTCGAAGCGAGGCTCGAAAGGGTCTACGACCGCGACACCCCGCACGCCCGGCATATGCCGGATGGCCTCGAAATCGAACCTCGCGAGCTTGCCGCCATGCACGGGACATTGCACGAGTGCGGCATAGAGCATCCCGGGCAGACAAACATCGATGCCGTACACCGAGCTGCCGTCAACGACGGATTTGATGTGCAGTCTCGGTGGATTCAACTTGCGCAACAACGTCCATTCAGCCGGCGGCTTCGGCGCCGGCTCCTTCGCGAGTTGAATAGCGGCGGCCGCAGCGGCCATTTCACCAAAACCCGCCTGCCTCGACGTGCGCGCGTGAGTCAGTAGACCGGCGCGCGCTTCGATTTCGCTGACAGGCACGTTCCAGCGCGCAGCCGCCGCCGCACGGAGTCGTTCGCGCGCACTTGCGCCGACCTGCAACATCGTGGCGATGATTTCCGGTTCGTGACCTCCGCCCGCGAATGTCGACCACGTGCCCGTTTGGCCAATGTACAGATCGCCTTCGCGGGTATTGCGATTATAGGAGATCGGTTCCGCACGGACCTGCGCCCAATCACATTGCAACTCTTCGGCAACCAACATACAAACCTGAGTCGTGCCGCCGGTGCCGGCTTCCGGACCGGGAACACGGATGGTGACTGTGTTATCGGCGCTGATGACAATCCAAGGTGTCAGCTCTGAGCGCGTTGCTAGGCCCGGGGTAGCGTCAGGGATTCGCGGCATGATCGCCAGGGCCATGCCACTACCAACCGCGCTCGCCGCGACGATGAAGTCGCGGCGGGATAGAAGGGCAGTGGTCATGAGAGGGGTCGGGGCCTTTGCGGATCTGCGGTGCTTTGGGAATCTTGGGATCCTTGCGGGGTGCGCATCCCGGCGGCAGCCTTGTGGATGGCTGCGCGAACGCGTGGATACGTGCCGCAGCGGCAGATGTTGGTAATGGAGCTGTTGATCTGCTCGTCAGTCGGGTTATGATGTTGATGTAACAACGCCGCGGCGGCCATCAACATGCCCGCCTGGCAGTATCCACACTGCGGCACGTTGTCTTCCAGCCATGCTCGCTGCAGAGCGTGAGTCCCATTTCGCGAGAGGCCTTCGATGGTTGTGATACTCATGCCGATTGCGGACGCGAGAGGCACCAGGCACGAGCGCGTGGCCACTGCGTTCAGGTGAACTGTGCAGGCACCGCATTGTCCGATGCCGCAGCCAAATTTGGTGCCGGTCATCCGCAGGTGATCGCGTAACACCCAAAGAAGCGGAGTGTCGCCGTCGGCTTCAATCGTGCGCCGCTCGCCATTGACCCGGAGCTCGGCTTTCACGTTCTCGACCCTCGTTGAGATGCTGGGTGTCAGTGCGTCTGCAGAGCAAGGATCCAAGACACCCGTTTTCTTGTCTTGGAAAAAATCGGCAGCAGAGGGTGCTTACGCGCCGGCTGGACCGGCGCCCAGCTCGAGTTCGCCTTGCAGCAGATGGTCCGACACGGTGGTTACCGAAAGCGTGTGACCTGCCAGTTTGGCGGTGGGCGCGGTGCCCAGGAATTTCCGGAATTCACGAATGAAGTGAGACTGGTCGTAGTACGGATCCAGATGTGTTCTGAGGGCCGCCGTGCTCGGTTCCGCAACCATCAGGCTACGGTAACTGTGTTTGAAACGCACGACGCGCGCATATTGCTTGGGCATCATCCCCATGTATGTGCAGAAACGGCGTTCGAGCGTCCGCGAATCGATGCGCTCGGCACGCAGCCACTTCATGATCGAAAGTGTGCCGCGACTGAGATGAATCCGTTGCAACAGCTCGCCGACCATGGGGTCCGCGGGCGACGAACGGCGCAAGGCCCGCAGAAAGAAACGGTCGAGGTCAGTTTTGATGTCTTCGGGCCGGCGCGCGTTGTGGATGGATTCGTCGAGATCCAGCAGCGGCCTGGCGCCGACTTCGCTCAGCGTGAGCGTGGAATCGCGGAATTCGCTCAACGGCACGCCGATGATGGCCCGCAACAGGCGCGAATCGAGCTTGGCGCCCGCCAATCGCACCGCGCCCCGATTGCAAGTCAGCACCGAGTGTGAGCGGCCGCCGATCAGATAGCTCGCGCTCATCACTGCCCGCTTGTCCGGTTGACCTAACGCCCACCGCTCGAACGCGGCATCCAGCTTGAAGACGATTTCCGAATACCCGTCTGGAAGCAGCAGCTGCTGTTGGTTTCCCGCAAGGACGCATTCGCCCGGAGGTGTTTGGCCGGTCGGCTCGACCAGGAAGTAGCAAATGACCCAGGGGCGCAGGCGCTGATCGGGCTGCATCCGCCAATACCGCATATCGCCGCGCACGAGTGTGGGGGTCATGGGCCGAGCATGGTTGCGAGGAGTACGCGCATTGCCTTTGATGGCGCCGATGAGCTCACTTCGATCACGATGGTCTCATGGCACAGGGAACGGCACAATGCGGCGCATCTGCGAGAGAATTTGTCTCGGCACCGATGTGCTAGCCTCACCTCGAGAAGGCGTCATTCAAAAGATATGCGGGATGCGGAAGGAGCGCACATTTGTTCGAGTCGGCGGATGAAGCGACACCCGGTTATCGTACGAGTCAGGACCGGTCCGCAATGCCCGGCTCGACCCAGATTGCTGTTTTCGACCTGGATGGTACCCTTCTTGCGGGTGATTCGACTGTCGCTTGGCTGCGTATGTTGCTCCTGTCTTCCTGGGTGCGCTGTATTGCGGCCGCGATGACGTTGCCCGCCTGTTTGCCTCTTCTGTGGTTTCCGGCATCGCGCAGAATCGGCGCCTCGGTCCTCCTTTGGATCGCGACCTTGGGCTTCGATCAGAATGCCATCGCGCGAAGCATCGAGGCATTCGCGAAGCGCTTCGAGAGGGGCGAATGCGCACTCCGTTGGCGCAACGACGGCCTTGCAGCGATGGATCGCCATCGGGCAGCAGGTGATCTCGTGCTCGTAGTCACAGCGGCGCCCGTATGGCTTGCGCAGCGTCTGCTGGCGTTTCGAACTGATATTCATGTCCTGGGATCTACGCTGGCGCGCTGTTGGGGAGGGTGGATCGTAAAACATCACTGCCACGGCCAGAAGAAGTGCCGAATGCTGGAACAGAGCGGGTATGGTACCGCCTGGGATTATGCCTACACCGACAGCTACGATGACGCACCGTTGCTGGCCGGCGCCCGCAAACGCGCTTTCATCGTAAATGCACGACCTGGTGTCGTGGCCAGACTCGAGGCGCGCGGACAGTCGCGTATTTCAACACTTCGTTGGCCCTGACCGACCTTACCGATGTTTGCTTACGGGAAATTGCGAATGCACGACCACGCGAGCGCGCTGTACAACTGACTTTCCCGATGCTTGCGTACATAGTTCGGGTTGATCAGCGCAACGCGCGACTTAGTACCCACGGACGCGTACCAGTGCACCACGCGAGTTTCGGCCAGTAGGACGGCGTCCAATGGCGCGCTGCGGCCGATGCGGAACCAATGTTCCGAGATTTCGGGCGGCAGTGGATAGAAGACGTGCGGCTCCTGAATAGTTAGATCGTCCCGTGCGTAACGACCGACCACTTCCTGAAGCAGGTCCGGTCCCAGTGCATAGGGTTGCGTCTGGCGTTCCGGCGGCACCGTTAGCATCGCACGAAGATAGTCCTCGAACAGAGGTGAATCCGCTTCGGCACCCATTACAGCGTTATTGATGCCGCGATAACAGAATTTCTCGATCAGTCTGAACATCTTCCAGCCACGGGGCGTACGCCGCATCAGCTTGCGCGTCAGATCGAGAGTCAGCGAACGGGCCCACATGGCCGGTGAACGTGAGGTGCGTGCGAAATGAGGCCATATGATGAATTCGCAACCAACGAATTGTCGGGTGTTGAGCAGGGGTAGCAAGGAGCTCGTCGTGACCGTATCCATGTCGAGATACATGCCGCCCTCCAGATACAGGATTGCCGCACGCAGCATGTCAATCCGTGCCGCGGGGTTTGTAAGCCTGCGGTAGATCACGGTCAGCCCGTCTCCCGCACCGAGTTTCTGTCCCGCGTGCATCAAATAGGCGATGGGATCAACTCGGGATAGCCGCACGCGGGGCGTCTGTTTCAGCGCGGCGAGCGCGGCATCCTCATCGAGCGCGTCGGTGTGATGCAGGACGATTTCGGGCAGTTCACTGCGCTCCGCAGCGGACAAAACGGCGAATGCATAGGCCCATGGCAAGCGGGTCCCGATCCAGCAGAAGTGCGCTCGGGCAGGGATCGTCACAAGGTGTTGCCTGCGACCGGTGCGCCTGAAGACAGGAGCTGCAAGCGACTGAGCAGCACCTCGCGGGACGCGTTCAGTCTTTGGATGAGCAGCGCCAGGATTGCGCTGAACCCGATAATTTCGAAACCGAAATAGTACTCGGGCGCCTGGAACAGGGCGGATATGAAAATCCCGAGAGTGCGATAGTTGGCAGACAGAATCGACCAGCTGCGCAGCTGGGGTGCGAGCGTTTCGCGATAGCACTGGCGAATGAGGGCGGCGTGTTCGGGCTCTGCTTGCAAGGCTCGAGTCATGGTTTCGCGGAACTTGCTGGTTGTGCCTGCCGTTGGGAAGCTCAGGCCCACGAAGAACAGCCGGTGGAGGAAATCAAACAGCCACCGAATCCAAGGTGGGCCGTCCCGGTCGCGCTCAGGGCTGTTCCGGGGTGGAGGCTCCTGCGCTTTGCGCCCCCATCCCCAGTGCTCGTACTCCTGCCGCTGCGCTTCGTAGCTTGCCGACTGGATCGCGTGGCACACTGCCGAGGCAGCCACGAGGGCATACATCCAGTCGCCATACTCGTGGCTCAGAGAGATCGCGAGCGCCGTATAAACGGCGAGGAAGGTCACATTGTCGGAGATTCCGTCCAGGACCTTTCCGAAGTACGAGTACGTCTGTGTGAGGCGCGCAAGTTGACCATCGGCTCCGTCCATCACGTGCCAGGCGATCATGAGGACAAAGCCGGTGATCGCAAACCGAACGTCCGAGTAGCGGTAATACGCAAAGGCCGCAAGAATGCCAAACAGCATGCCAGTCACGGATACGGCATTGGGCGTGAGGCGCATCCGGGCAAAAAATGGCACGAGCCGGCTTGCCAGCGGATGGATGAAGTAGAGGTTGGTAATCTCCTCGATTTCCGTCGTTCGCCGGATCGGCGCAGGGCCCGGCATCGCCGGCCCCCGCTGGGAGTTCCCTCGCTCACCCCCGCTGGGGGTTCCCTCGCTCATCGCTCGGTCGCCGCTCGGTCGCCCCCGCTGGGGATTCCCTCGCTGGCCCCCGCTGGGGGTTCCCTCGCTGGACGCTCGGTCGCCGCTCGGTCGCCGCTCGGTCTGCTTTTGCGTCATCTAGGAGCCGTTCTCCCGGGCTGTCTGGTGGCGGCGCTCGTCGCTGGAGGGGGTCTCATCGCAGGTGCCGCGGTGGCGCAGCATCCCACGACATCGCGAGAGCCTATCGTCATCCACTCTGTCTTTTCAAACATCAACGACGAGGCTAACACTGCGGACTTCACGGACATCATCGTTTCGCAGGGGGATACACGACTAACGGCCGAGCGGGCCCGTGCGAAAGGCGTGGGTTTCACGGACAGCCAGTGGACCTTTGCGGGGAGGGTGGTGATCACTTTGGAGCCGCGCGGCTCGCTGTGGGCAGATCAGGCCATCCTCGAGTTTCGCGACGGCGAGCTCGCCCAGGTCACCGCTATCGGCTCCCCGGCACATTTCGAACAGCGACGCACGGACTCCCGTGGGGCTTGGCACGGTCGTGCGGATGAAATCACCTATGATGCGAAGCAAGACACCGTCCGCCTTTCGGGCCACGCTGAGCTATCCGATGCGCACGACGTGCAGATCAGTGCGCCGGCGTTTGTCTACCATGTCCGGGACGATAGGCTGCAAGGCGACTCACAGAGCGAGCGGCGGGTCGTACACATCACCGTCACACCGTAGGGTCACCCAGGCGCCGCCAGGCGCTGCGCCACGGTGGCGGCCACCACCGCAGTCTTCCGAGATCCAGCAGCCATTCTCCGGATAACGGATGTCGGCGGTCAGGACTGCTCCTGGGCGGCTGGGCGTACATTACTTCGCATGCGGGCCACCGATGGACTCGCGGCCATGTCCAGGCGCCGTAATGTCGGTAGACGTGCATCAGCGCGCGCGCAGTGGCTATGTCCGGCCTCACCACGCAGCGCTGCGCCCAGTCCAAGCGCTCGGCGAGACCTCTGACGAAGGTCCAGTTTCCGGCGCCCACGTAGTTCGAGAACCAGACTGTATATCCGAGCTCATCCTGCAGGGCAGTGACGGCCCTGTAGACTTGAATGTGTTCGGAGTGGCCGTATTCACCCCAGGGGTTGTGAGTGTAGACATCCTGGCATCCAGCCAGAGATGCGCGCAGGCCTTCCAGAAGCTTCGCGTAGTTGGCTTCATACCGCTCGCGCACGGTTGCATCGGAAATCTCGACGCCGGATGGGCTCAGCTGCGGCTGCGTTTGATGGGCTTTCCATCCAGCCCCGCTTTCGGGAATTTCCAGGTTGACGATGCCGCTCAGCGGCAACGCTGCAACGGCCTGTCGCCGCGCCTCGGATCTTTGGGGTTTGTCAAAGTCGGCACCGAAACCGAACACGACTCGCTCTACCGATGCGACGACGGCGCTCAACCAGAGCGCTTCATCGTCCGGGTGCGCCACGACCACGGCATTCCTCGACCGCGGCAACTTCATATCCCCCCCTGCACCTCGCCTAGCCCAGCAGGGAGTCATACAAGCTCTCGAGCGCTTCGGTTTGCCGCTCAATATCGAATCGACGCTCGACGAGCGCACGTCCTGCCGTGCCCATTTGGTGCCGCTTGACGCTATCCTCGAGCAACTCTCCCATCCTTTGGGCAAGGGCATCTGCGTCGCGCTCCGGGACCAGAAACCCCGTCTTGCCTTCGACGATGCATTCCGGAATCCCGCCCACTCGAGATCCGATGATCGGCAACCCTGTGGCCGCCGCTTCCAACAGCACCATGCCCAGCCCCTCTTCGCGCCCGGTGGCGGTGCGGATCCCAGGCAGCACCAGCATGGCGGCTTTACGCATCCAGGAGAGCACATCAGCGTGGGGGAGAGCGCCTAGAAACTGGACGCGGTCTTGGATACCAAGCGTTGCTGTAAGCGCCTGAAGCGGCCGTCTCAAAGGTCCGTCGCCTATGATCAGCAGTTGGACGTGATCGTATCTTCGCGCCACAGTGGCGAATGCCCGCAGCAGGTACCGGGTGCCCTTGACCTCCACCAGACGCGCGACGTGCAGGATGGCCGGTCTTTCTTCGAAATCTTCACGCGGGCGAATCGCCTGGCAGTCCACGCCGATGTAGTGAGTATGCGTGCGCGACTCGGGGAAACCCCTCGCCAGCAGCCTCTGTCGGATGAATGTGGAGGCGCAGAGAAACAGATTGCCCTCGCGTGCCAGTCTCCGGCGCAACAACGGATAGCGAAACCACGCCGGCGATCCCAACATCGCGTGCATCTTGAGTGTGGCATCGAACCCGTGGAACGTGGTGACGAGCGGTATCCCGAGCCGCATCGCCAGCGCCAGCGCGGCGACGCCCTCGATACCGAAATGCGCATGGATCAGTGACGGGCGCTGGCGTGCCATCAAGTGCACAAAGGGGCGCATATTCCCGGTGAGCATTTGCCAGCCGATGCGCGGGAGCGTGCACCTGGTGTAGAGGTCCTCCAGCGCGAATGAGCTTGCTCCCTTTGGAGGGAGGCCGAAACGCATCCTGCCCACGTAAAATGGCCGGTAGCGACGCAAATGCTGCGCCTGCTCAGCTATGAAGGGTTCAGAGATCCTGAAGAGGTTGTGGCGGAAAATCGCCACCTCACGCAGGCCTTCTCCAGTTCCAATGGCGTGCGACATCTGATCCAAGACTACAGGCGGTGGAATCTACAAGCATGCCCGCCGCAACCATTTTAACCTTAGCACGGATTGGCGCTATTGCATGATTATCACTCGCTATCTGCTGCGTGAGATCCTCGGGCCGTTCGCGATCGCGCTGGGTGTGTTGTCCGTGCTGTTCACGAGCTTCGGTGCCGCCGGCTTCCTATCGGATGCCGTCAACGGGCTCTTACCGACGGACACGATCGTTCAGGTGATCGGCCTGAGGACCCTGATCGCGCTCGAGATGCTGATCCCGATCTCGCTCTACCTGTCGGTCGTCATGGCTCTCGGCCGGCTGTACGTCGACTCCGAAATCACGGCCCTGTTTGCCCTCGGACTGACCCCCGCAAGGCTAATGGGGGTCGTGTTGGGCTTGTCGCTGTGCACGGCTCTGGTCGTCGCCGGGTTGTCTCTCGTGGTGAGACCCTGGGCCTACACTCGAGCGCACGAGCTGGCCGGTCTCGCGGCGGCATCGCTCAATACAAACAACATGGAGGCGGGCACCTTCTATGGCGGCAGCAACGGAAATCGCACCATTTTCATCGCGCACCGCGCGGGTCCGGGCACCGAAGCCCGTGGCGTGTTCGTGCAACTGAGGCTCCGCGGGGGCGGCACTCGCATCATCTATGCGAGGTCTGTCGAGCTGATGCCGCACGCTGGCGAGGGCTCGCAGATGCATCTGACTGACGCTCACGTCTATGATGCCGGCCAAAATGGCAGCGGCAGTGATGTCGTCCTGAACACGAATGACCTCGTTCTGCATCTCCCCGGCCCGACCGTCGATCCGCCTGAATACAGCGCCGTCGCCGCGAGCACCGCGCAGCTGACATCTTCCGATTCCGCCGCAGACATCGCGGAGCTCCAATGGCGCCTGTCGACTTCCTGCTCGACGCTGCTGCTCGGCCTGTTGGGCGTACCGCTTTCCCGAGCGCGGCCCCGTCAACACAAGAACGCCAAGGTCGGGATCGCGATCCTGATCTACGCCGGCTATTACCTGTTCTACGAGTCGGCGCGCACCTGGGTCCAGACTGGGGTGATTCCCCCATTCCCTGGCATCTGGGTAGCGCCGGCGTTGCTCGCCGGGGTCGTGATCTTCGCGCTGCTCGAGCCACGACTCGCCTTTCGGTTGGGACGCCGGAGGGCGGCATGATGTCGTTCGAGCCTCGAGAGCTGCGGGCCGAGGCTTCATGACCTTGCTGGAGCGTTACATCGCGGTCGCCACCGTCAAGGCTCTCGGGGTTGTGTCCGCTGGCCTGACATCCCTGTTCAGCCTGTTGGAGTTTGTCGATCAGCTCCACGATGTCGGTAAAGGGAACTATCGGCTGATCGACGCCTTGGTCTACGTGTTGCTGACCGTGCCAGCCCGACTCTTGCAACTCATGCCCGCAGCGATGTTGTTCAGCTGCCTTTTCGCTCTGGGTGCCCTTGCGACGCGCGGGGAATTGACGGCGATGCGGGCGGGCGGCCTATCCCCGGGCCGAATCGTCGGATCGGTGCTCAAACTGGCCGGGGGCGCTGTGGTCGCGCTATTCCTACTGGCGCAATTTGTGATTCCGCCTGCCCAGCAGCTGGCCCAAGCCGAGCGTGCCTCCAGACTCTCCTCATCGGAGGCGGTACGCAGCGGCAACAGCTTCTGGGCCGCGGGCGATCATGAGTTCCTGAACGTGCGGCGATTCGATAACGGGAACATTCCGAGCGAAATCTATCTATACGAGTTCGCCGCGAACGGCGAGCTGCTCGAGTTTACCCAGGCAGATCATGCCGAGGTCCGTCCGGATGGCACCTGGCTGTTGGAGGATGTGTCGATCAAGCGCTTCAGCGGCAACCGGAGCGCAGCGGAGGGAATCCCGAGAAGCGCCGACGGCGCGACGCGGGGCACCCGAATCGAAACCGACCGGCTCGCTTCTGTTTTGTGGCATTCGTTTCTGCGGCCGCGACAGGCTTCGGTGCTCATCCTGCCAGCCGATAGCATGCAGCCGATCGAGTTGTATCAATATGTCCGCGATCTCGAGCGGCGGCATCAGCCCGCGGCCCGCTACGCCCAGGAGTTATGGGCCAAGATCGACATACCGCTCAGCATGGCGGCGATGATCCTGATTGCCGCGCCGTTTGTATTCGGGCCGCTACGCAGCCAGGGCACCGGACAGCGCATGATGATTGGAACGATGATCGGCATCGTCTTCTCACTGGTCCAGCAGATAACGACTTATCTGGGCCAGTTGCTCAACTTGAACCCGGCGCTCACAGCGACGATGCCATCGGTCCTGTTGATGGCCCTCGCGCTCTATCTTTTCCGCCGGGCCGCGTAGCCCGGGCGGTTGCCTAGTTAATTAGCGCGGCACTGGCCGCGCGGAGCCCGGGTCCTCTCACGCCGGCAAAAAGCGTGGTTTTTGCCGGCTGCGTCGGTGGCGATGCGCCTTCGGCGCCCGGGCTCAAAGCCGACTGCTCAACCGCACGGCATGGGTTGTCTCTTGGCCGGATGTACTGGCGCTGCGCCACAGCTCACCCGCCGTCTCCAGGAAGCCGCCCCGAATCGTGCTCCGGTAGGCAGAGTCGGCGGGCAGCTGTGCCATCAGCCTGCGATGGGCGATGCCGAGTGAATGGTAGGGGAGGGAGGGCAGCAAGTGATGCAGGCCGTGGTAGCGCAAGCCCACCGGGAACAGCAGCTCCGTCAGCAGCGGGTGGCCGGTAATGGTGTTGGAGTCCTCGATCTGTTCGACAAAGCTCATCGTGGACCCTGTGTTGCGGTAGCCGTGCGCTGCGAGGGTGCGGATCCAATTCAGGCCCGATGCAGCCATACCGAGAACGTAAAGCTCGACAAATACGCTCCATGGCACCTTTCCCGACACCAACAGGGCAGCAAACACAGCAAGTTCCAGAAAGATCGCTACCTCCAGGGCGATCCAGTTGCCGTGCGGTTCGTCCGTCGGCACCGTTCGCCGGTAGTTTGGGTTGATCGCAAACGAGGATGCCCGCTCCAACACCCACGCGCGCAGCCGTGGATGCAGGAAAGACAGAGGCGTCAGCACGAGAAACCGCAATATCGCCAAAGCCGGCAGCAAGGGGACTTGCAGCAAGTACACGACGATGCGCCTCACGGGACCGGCTCCGAGGGACAGGTACTCTCCGTCCTGCACAGTCCCGAAATGCCGCGGGTTGTGATGGTCCGCATGGTTCTTGTACATGAAGGACGGCATCAGGACAGGGATGCCAAACAGGATATTCCAGGTAGCGCGAAAAAGACGCATGCGCTTGCGCGGCAGGTGTGCGATTTCGTGAATGAATACGCCGCACCGATACAGAGCGAATGCGGCGATCGTGAAGCCGATGAGAGATCGTGGCGAGAAGATCGGACTGGACAGATACAGCGCCACGGCGCCATAGGCGACCGACACGGAGAGGAGAAAGTCCGTCCAGTAGATCCGAGCGCTGTGCTCGAAGAGGTCTTTCGCGAGAGCCCTCGCCTGCACGAGGGAAATCTCCCTCTTGCCTTCGGGTGTGGCCGTATCTGGATCGGGATGCGCCTCGATCATTATCTATCTCACTCGTTGATCGTCGCGTGATCACCGGCTGGATGCACCGCACGGTGAACCTGCTGCGGGTCGCGTAGCAGGAGGCCCACGCAGGCCAACACCGCGAGCGTCAGAATCATTCCGAGTTCGAGCGCAGGACTGCCGCTGCCGATCAGAACACGGCCCATCTCTACCGCCGCGACGAGGATGGCGACCGCCACGAATGGCGCACCCAGGGCCCGGATCAGGTCCTGCGCGCCGAGGTTGCAGAACCGCCGCAAGTTGCGAGCCTGCCAGAGGAGCAGAAGGGGAGGGACCACGAGCCACACTGCCGACATTGCGACAATTCCGCTTGCGACGGGCACGGTGAGGCCGACCGAAAGCATGCCGGCGCTCAGCAGGAGCAATGTCGCGGCCGACAGGCGAACCGCCATGTGCGGACGCCCTGATCCAAACATCACAGGGTATGCCAGTTGCATGACCACCCGCAGCACCGCGGCGGCCGCGAGTATTTTGAGCGGCAAGCTCGCCGAAGCGTAGCTGCGATGCTGTTCGTCACGGATCAATGCGGTGATCGGATCCGCCGCAAGCACGATCGCGGCTGCGAATGGGGCCACCACGGCCAACAGCTTGCGCAATGACCACGTCAGGGATTGTGCGAGGTGCTCGCGCACGGCCGAGACCTTTGCGAAGACCGGCAGTGCGGTCCGATTGATGAGTGTGCCGGCTGCATTTGCCGGCTCCATGGCAAGATCGAAAGCCACGCGAAACTCCGCGAGCGCGGCCGCGCCGTAAAACCACCCCACCAGCAAGTAGTGGACATTGTTGATCATCGTCTCGCACAGGGCCGAAAGAGTCGCGCGCCATCCGAAGCGTAGTAGCGGGGAGATCGCCGACATGCTGATTTGAAGTCGCGGTCGGAACGGTCTCATGAGCAGCGCTCCTACAAGGGTAAAAAGACCGCTCGCCACATACGCGATCACGATCGCCCAGGCACCCGCTCCCACGATCGCAAGACCGAGCCGGGTCAACGCAGCGGCGAACGTCGCACCGACATTGACGATCGCAATCCGCTCGTATTGCAGCTCTCGGTTCATGATCGCCAGCGGAATGACCGCAGCTGCGACCAGAGGTTGCTTGATTGCGACGGCCAGGAAATAAGCTGCCACTGCGGCAATGCCGTAAAGGGAGGCGATCCAGGGGGCGGCGAGCAGGATCAGGCCGGCCACCACGCAGGCCGCGCCGACGATGTACCAGAACAGGGAATCCAGCTGAAGGCGCGATAGCGAGGGCGCCTGGACGAGCGCTGTGTTCGTGCCCAGTCCATCGAGAGCCTCGATCACCGTCCCGAAAGCCACGACCAGCGAAGCAGCGCCCACCTGCTCCTTGGTGAGGAAGCGCAGCACAACCAGGATCGTGCCGAAGTCCGTGAGCTTGGCGATGATCATCGCGCCGCCGAGCCAGTTGAAGCCGCGACGCAGGTGCTGTTGATGACTGTCCATACGGGATAGTGCAGCGCCGCGCCACAGGCCGATACGCCCCTAGAGCCGTCCCGCGCTCAACAGGGTTTCGGCTTTGTCCAAGGTCGCCGGATCATCGACGTCGAGCCACAGCCGACCCTGAATGTCGAAAACCCGAGCCCTGTCTTCACGAGCAAGCACGTTCATCGCTCCGGAAATGCTGTCGTCTCCGGCAGCCTGACTCGCCTCGAGCGCATCGAAGATGACAGGTGTGCATAAGAAAACGCCTGTATCGATGGCATTGAAATCGCGGATGACCTTCCCGATGTGCACGATCCGGCCGTTGGAGCACATGACACGCGTGACATCGTCCAGGTCATTGATCGAGCTGGCCACGTTGAAATCCACGGCGAGCGTGACGGTATCGGGCTCGAGCGGGGAGGCGATCAGATCCCGAAGAATTGCCGGATCAACCAGATGATCGCACATGGTCAACAGAAAGGGACTGTCCAGAAAGGGCCGAGCCTTGAGGACCGAGACGCCGTTACCCCGCTGCCACTCGTCATTGGAGACGTGCACGATTGGAATGGCTTCGCGGGCGGAAAAGATGTCCAGCGCCGCTCGCAACTCCTCGCCCCGATAGCCGCTCACCACAAAGAAGCGCTCTACACCGGCACTTCGTGCACGGGTTATCACGCGCTCGAGCAGCCGCACCCCGTTTACCGGGACCAGAGGCTTGCTCTGACCCCTCTGTCTCAAGCGCCCGCCCATCCCGGCAGCGACAATGAGGCAATTCATGGGCCAACGGCTCTCAATTTCGAGGTGTTGTTGCGTATGAAAGCCTCGACCATTTCGTAGGCCTCATCGTCGGTGTGTTGCTTGGGAGGGTGCTTGCAGAAATACGCGCTCGGCGCCTCGAGCGGTCCGCCCAACCCGTTCAGCAGCGCGAGCTTGCAGCATCGAATCATGTCAATGGCGACTCCGGCCGAGTTCGGCGAATCCTCCACCGACAGCCTCAGTTCCACATCCATGGGAACATCGCCAAACAATTGCCCTTCCATTCTGATGAAGCAGATCTTGTTGTCATTCTGCCAAGGAACGTAGTCGCTGGGACCGACGTGGATGTTATCGTCCTCGAGGCGTTTGGCGGCGACGGCTTGTACCGCCTCGGTCTTGGACGTCTTCTTGGACACGAGGCGGCTCGGGTTCTTCATGTTGAGAAAATCCGTGTTGCCGCCCGTGTTCAACTGATAGGTCCGCAGTACCTTGACGCCGCGCTTGGCGAACAGGTCCGTCAGGACCCGATGGACGATCGTGGCGCCCAGTTGGGATTTGATATCATCGCCGATGATCGGCAGGTTTCGCGCCCTGAAACGCTCGGCGAATTCCTTGTCGCTGGCAATGAACACGGGCATGTTGTTAATCAGGGCAACACCGGCTTCCAGTGCGCACTCCGCATAGAAGCGTGCCGCCTGCTCTGAGCCTACGGGCACGTAGCTCACCAGGATCTCCGCACCGCTGCGTTTCAGTTCCCGGACGATCTGTTCCCTGGTGGATTCGGGCACCGCCGAGCGGACGAACGTGCGATCTTCGGCGCAAGCCAGCATGTGCTCGGAGATGCCATCGAGAACCTGCCCCATGCGCACGATGACACCGCTCTGCGGGATGTCCTTCTGGAAAATCTTCGTGCAGTTGGGTTTCGCGAAGATGGCCTGATGGACGTCCACGCCGACCTTGCGCGCATCGACATCAAAAGCCGCGACGACCTCGATATCGCAGGGTAGATACTCGCCGATCTGCGTGTGCATCAACCCTGTCACACCCTGACGGCAACGCTCCCGAGTGTAGTAGTGGATGCCTTGGATCAGCGCGCTCGCGCAGTTGCCTACGCCGACGACGGCGATGCGGATGGCGTTTCTGTTGGTCATACTTGAGCCTGTGGTGCAAGTTTGATGGGGTAGTTCGGGCTCGATGTCTGAGCGGCAAGCGCTTCGCCGGCTAAAGCGAGCCGCTTGCCGTAAACCCGATAGGTCTTGTAGACGCGCGCGCCCAGCCGCTCGAGAATCCGGCGCATGGGAAGGTTGTCCTCCAAAATCCAGGACAGCTCGATCGAGCGAAAACCGAAGACAGCGCTGGCCGGCAGAATGGATCCAATCAACTGCAGGGGAAGCGCGCTGCCGATCAACGTGCCCGACAGGCTTCGCCGCACACCAAAGAGTGGCACGCGGGCTGTCTTCACTCGGTGCGATTTGAGACGCCACAACAGCTTTGCCCAGCCGAACGGAAACAGCCGCCCGTCGAGGTCTCGAATGGCCTCATTGATGTTGGGCAGAGCGACAATGAATGCGACCGCTTCGCCGTCCGCTTCGGCAAACCACACGAGCCGATCGTCGAGCAGCATCTTCATCTGCTTGGCCATCGCCTCGCCCTCGGCTTCCGTGAGGGGGACGAACCCCCAGTTGCCGCTCCAGGCGTCGTTGTAGATGTCGACTATCCTGCGTATCTCGTTTGAGTAGTCCTTGAAATTGAGGCGGCGCATCTTGACGGATGTGGGGAGCGGGCGCTCCAACATCCTGCGCGCCGAGCTCGACAGGGGGGCCTCCGTGTCGAGCATGTAGGCGTACACGTCCTTTTCCTTCTGATATCCCAGGGCCTCGAGCCGAGTGGCCGCATAGACGGGGTCGTGCCCCATGAGAAGCATCGGGGGCGTGTCGAAGCCCTCGACCAGCAGGCCTGTTTCCTCGTTGATCGAGAGTGAGAAGGGACCGCGGACATGGGTCACGCCGCGGCTTCTCAGAAAATCCTCCGCGGTCCTTAGAAGGGCGGCGAACGCCTCGGGGTCGTCCTCGGCGCTGAGACAGCCGAAATCACCGACGCGCTCACCCAAGCTCTGCTGGGCTAAGGGATCAATCTGTGCGGTGATGCGTCCCACATCGCGGCCATCGCGTACCGCGAGCCAGAAACACACTTCTGCCCGTCGAAGAAACGGATTGGTTTTTGGCGAGAAGGCTTCCTCGCGCTCCATCAGCAGCGGGGGAGTCCATGCGTTGTCGTGCTCATGCACGGCGAAGGGGACGCGGATGAAGCGCTGGAGCATCGCCTTATCGGTCACTGGGACGATCTCGATCGTCATATCGGGAGGCTTCGAGTCAGGTGGACCGGGGCCTTCCCCGGTCGTGGGTCGAGAACGCGAAGCTCGCGTCCGACTGCAACGATGACCGATATGGCTCGATCGATCTGTGCCTCCGTATGAGCCGCGCTGATGCTGCAGCGGATGAGGGACAAACTCGCGGGCGTGGCCGGCGGTAATGCCAGGTTGGCATAGACGCCCCGGTCAATGAGTCGATTCCAGAACCGCACGGCCGTCTCCTTGTCTGTCATCTTCAGGGCGACAATGGGGTTTGGCTCGGGACCCATCTCGAAGCCAGCCTGCGTTAGAGCGGAATAGAGTCTGCCGCTGTGGGACAGGACTCGCGCGCTCAGGGACTTGTCGGTGGAGATTCGGGCGAGAGCGGCCGTCACCGATCCAACGACGGCCGGCGGAAGAGACGCCGTGAACATGTAAGGGCGGCAGACGATTCGCAACAAGTCGAAATCGGGCAAATCGGATACCGCGAAGCCACCTATCGCCCCAAGGCTCTTGCTGAAAGTGCCGACGACAAAATCAACATCGCTCTCGATGCCCGCGTCTTCACAGACGCCACGGCCGTTTTTGCCGCGAGTCCCGAGCGAATGAGCTTCATCGACTATGAGAGTGGCGCCCATCTCGCGTTTGACTGCCGCGATCTCCCGTAGAGGCGCGCTATCGCCGAGCATGCTGAAGATGCCCTCGGTCACGATGATGCGGCTGCCCGGGTGGCCTTTGAGCCGGCGGAGACGTTGAGCAAGGTCCTCCGGGTCATTGTGACGAAAACGAATGACCTGGGCGGCGCTGAGCTTGCACGCATCATAGATCGAGGCGTGACTGTCCGCGTCGATGAGCAGATGGTCTTCACGTCCCGCGAGAGTTGAAATCAGGCCGAGATTGGCCTGATATCCGGTCGTGAAAATCATGGCGGAGCGTTTGCCGTAAAACTCGGCTATCCGCCGCTCCAGGAGCGCGTGGTCGCAATAGGTTCCGTTGGCTATGCGCGAGCCTGTAGTGCCCGTGCCGCCCTCATGCACCGCTCTCACGGTCGCTTCGATGCACGTCGCATCGAAAGTCAGGCCAAGATAGTTGTTGGTCCCGAAGAGCAGGCAGGGCCGACCCTCGAGAACGGCTTCCGTAGCAGACAGGATTTTCTCGAAACGCATGTCAAACGGATTGCGGCCGCTCGCCACGAGCGAATCGATGATCGCGCGCATGTCATCGAACTTCGAAAACGGCGACATCAATTTGCAGCTCTTTTCAGCGCCTCGATGGCGTGGCTCAACTCGGCGATTGTCTGGACCTCTGCGACCCGATCGAGTGGGATCGAAATGTCGAAACGGTCCTCGACGTCCATGATGAAATCCAGGATCGCCACGGAGTCCAGCCCCAGACCGCCCACTATCTGCGTTTGGGCGGACACCTGAATGCCGGCGGGAATCCGCTGAGCCAGCAGCTCTACGATTTGCGTCTCGATGTTGGTGGCGTTGTTGGTCAAGTCACTTACCTCTCATGCGAGTCAGCGGGCGCAAGCCAGCGCCGATCCCTGTACCAGCACACGGTGTCACGGAAACCCTGAGCAAGGCCGATTGCGGGGCGCCAAAGATTGCGCGGCGGCTGCAATTCAGCCCTGGAGCCCCAGTCGGCATGAAGAATCTCGGAGGCTTTTTCGGGAGTGAACATGGGCGTGCGGCGCAGGAGCCATGCGGCAGCCTGGCTGACCGCGGCGGCGGCCCGGACAGCCGGTCCCGGCAAAGAGATGACGAGCGCCTTGGAATCCAAGGCTGTTTCGGCGGTCCCGACGATCTCATCCCAGGAATAACCTTGGGTGCGCTCGTCTGTCAGCTCGAACAGTGAGTAGGGAGGACCCCGGTCACACAGAGTCACTATGGCCGCCGCGGCATCTTCTGCGTGGATGACAGCGACCCGGCCGTGGGCGATCCGGGGCCGAAGAAAAAGGTGGTAATCGACAGCGCGAAAGATCGTCAGCGTCTCTCGATCCCAGGGGCCGTAAATGGCGCACGGCCTGACGATGGTCAAATCGCAGCGACGGCTCAGAACCGCCATCAAAAGTTGTTCTGCAGCACGTTTCGTGCGCGCATAGGTCGACAGTTCCGGCTCACGAGCCGCCATGGAGGAAACCAGGAGAACCCGCGCCGCGACCTGGCGTTCCTCGATCGCACGCGCGAGATTGGCGGTTCCCCGGACATTCACCGTCTCGAAAGCCGCCGCGCTCCGCGCCTTGATGAGGCCTGCCGCATGGACGATGACATCGGCGCCGTCCACGAGCGTGCGAAGAGCCTCCCTGTTCGACAGGTCACCCAACACGACATCGAGCTGCAGGCCTGCGAGTTGGGGATGATCGATGGGTTGCCGCGCGAGAATCCTGACGCGCCAGCCCCTGGCGGCGAACGCCCTGACTATGTAGCGCCCAAAAAAACCTGTGGCGCCCGTGATGGCAACCAACCGACTCATGATGAATGCAACGTCCGAATATCCGGATGCGACGCAATATTGGCCGCATCGGCGTGCTGCTGCGGCTGTCCGAGTAAGGAAGCCAAATACAGAGCGCGAGCTCGCATGCGACTCATCTTGCCGGAGGAGGTTCGCGGTAGGGCGTTGTGCGAGACGAGCACCACCGAACAGTTGAGACCCGCTGTTGCCAGGATCACTGCAGCAACCGAACTGCGTAGTGCCTCGCGCAGCCCCGGATCCGACGTGCGGCATTGCACCAGGATCACGACACGCTCAGCCTCTTGTTCGTCGACCGAGAAAGCCACGACATCTCCCCGGCGAACTGCGTCGATGTGATGCTCGATCGCCAATTCGAGATCCTCCGGCCACACGTTACGGCCGTTGATGAGGATGAGATCCTTGCTGCGCCCGGCAACGACGAGAGATTGGCCGACGAGATACCCGAGATCGCCCGTGTCCAGCCAACCGTCACTCGAGAGCACGCGGGCGGTTTCCTCGCGACGACCGAAATACTCAGTCATCACACTCGGACCGCGAAACACGATGCGGCCCACTTCGCGTTCCCCGAGGACGGTTCCATCCGCATCCCGAATCTCGATCTCGTGGCCGGGCAGCAGCTCACCACACAGCACGAGTTCGCGCACATTCTCGCCCTCTGCCGGCGTGGCACGACCTTCTCGTCGCAAGCGACCCAAATCAACTCGATCGACCTCTATCCCGCGATCGAGTGGCGCAAAGCTGATACCGAGCGTGGCTTCAGCCATTCCATAGCTCGCCACGAAGGCCTCTTTACGGAAGCCGCAGCCGCGAAAGCTATCGGCGAACCGCGACAATATGCCGGGGCGGATCACATCTCCGCCGATACCGGCCACACGCCATCTTGAAAGGTCGAGGTGTTCCAATTCGGCATTCATCGCTCGCCGGGCGCACAGGTCATAACCGAATGAGGGACTGTAGGCGAGGGTGCCCCCGTTACGAGAGATGAGAGTCGGCCAAATGAGGGGCCGGCGGGCGAACTCGTCGGGGGCGAGGTAGTCCGTCGACATCTGGGTTGTGAGCGGCACGAGGAGGAATCCGACGAGTCCCATGTCGTGATAAAACGGCAGCCACGAGGTGCAGCGGTCTCCTCCCGTCACTTGGAGCGCGTCGCGCGCAATACCACGTGCATTTGCGAGCATCGCTCGGTGAGTGACAGCCACGCCTGTTGGAGATCGGGTACTGCCGGAGGAGAATTGCAGGTAACACACATCGTCCGGTTTGACCGGTGGCAGGTCTGCGCCGGCTTCTGGCAGCCGCTCCAAGTCTGCGAATGTTCCCAACAGGTTGACGTCCAGGCCCGCAGCCGCCTGACGGACCGAGTCGAGGAAGACTCCGGGGGCCAGCACGGCGCTCGGCCGTGCGGCCGCCATCATGGGGTGAATATGGTCAATGTAGTTGACCCGTCCTGCGAATGCCGCGGGTGTTGGCAGAGGCACGGGAACCAGAGCAGCATATTGGCTGGCGCAGAAGGCGCGCACGAAGTCCGCACTCGTTTCCGCAATGAGGGCTACTCGCTCGCCCGGGCGCAGGCCTGCCCGGATCATCCGGCGTGCAAGCGATTCAGCCTGGTCTCTGAGCTCCCGGTAGGGCAGCACGGACCGGAGCTCGCCGCGGCCGGAATAGAAATTGAAGCCGGCGCGACTGAGTGCCGCGTACTCGAGCGCTTCGGTCAATGTCGAAAAATCGGCAAGTCGGACTCGGCAACCGCCTACGTCCGTCGGCTTCAACTCTGGCGTCACCTGTGATTTCCCTCCGCAATTGAGCCGGAAGGGGAATTGAACCGCGCCGCCCCGTCGTCTCTCAATCCCTCTAAATGATTAGTTAGTTGGTGTCTTCCTGCGCATTCTTGGAAAAAACTGCTATTTGGCCATTTTCATTCAAATTCCGTAACATCAATCACACTTCTTTAGCTGCCAGCTGTCAACAGTGAAGATCCTGTTCGCTTTCGAAAATCCACTCCCCAATGCCCAGGCGGATGCCGAGGTTTTCGTAGCGACCGCTAAACACCTGGCAGCCTTCGCTACCCGAGCGTGGTTGCACGTGCCCGCTGCGGATGAGGCCAACTGCGCTGCGGCAGCCAGGCTTGCGGGTATGCCGGTCATCCGAGCTCGCGCACCGCTTCGCCCCGCGGTGCTGCGACACTTGTGCTGTGGCCTGACCCTCCCGTTTCGGCGCGAGTTTCGTGAAGCGGACCTCGTGTACACACGCAATTTGTGGGTCGCCTGGCTCTCCCTGCTCTTCGGACAGCGGGTCATTTTCGATCACTATCGACCGTGGCCTGACCAGGTTCCGCCGTTGCGTCCTTGGATTCACTCCATCTTTTGCCATGCTCGCTTTCTAGCCAGCATCAGTCATTCCGAGTACACCCGGGGAAAATATCTTCAGTTGGGGATCCCGGCCGAGAAGTTGTATTGCGTTCACAACGGCTTCGATCCGCAGCGTCTGGGCTCTTACATTTCTCAGGAACGCGCGAAGCGGGAAATCGGCATCGCAGGCGATACCAAGACGATCGTCTACACGGGACGCATCAATCACAAGAAAGGCCTCGAGCTGGCGATCGAGGCGGCAAAGCGGCTTCCAGATCATCTCTTCGTTCTGGTAGGCGCAGGCGGCCACGGGACGATTGAGGCCCTCGCGAACGGTATCAAAAACGTCCAGATTGTCCCCTGGCAGCAGTCCGATGCGCTGGCACGGTACATTTTCGCCGCAGATGTATTGTTGATTCCTCCATCAATTAAACCGCTGGCTGAATTCGGTTCCACGGTGATCCCGTTGAAACTCTACCTCTACATGGGCTCCGGGCGGCCGATCCTCGCAGGCGATACTCCGGATGTGCGAGAGATCCTGGAGAACGCCAGAAACGCAGTTCTTGCCCAACCAGACTGCGTAGATGACCTCGTTGCCGGGATCGTTGCGTTGACCGCCGATGAATCGCTCGCGCAACGTCTCGGGGCAGCGTCGCTCGCGGACAGCCGTAACTTCACTTGGAGCGCGCGTGCTCACAAGATCGTGGGTATTTTGGCCAGTAAACTGAGGTCGCCACCGACCGCGTGCGGCCCCTGGGGCCGGACACAGTCCCGCGTCTGGCTCGAGCAGTCACAGCGCTGGGCGATTCATCTGATCCGCAGGCGTTCCTGGGTGCTTCCTCCTGGAGCCGCCATCGTTCCAACGGCCAACCGGGAGGGGGACCCGAGTCAGCAGCAGCCCGGAGCCCGATGACCGCGCGGCACGGATCCCCGACTCACGCGCGTTTGCCCACTGGCTCGATGAACAGCACATGCGCCGCGCGGCTGGCAGGATCCGAGAATCTTGGTGAGTTTGTTGACTCATTAAAGGAAGACGGCGACAAAATCATTGCCGCCTTGGATGAGCTGTTGACACGCTGGCGCTAGCCGGTGCGCGCCCGGCATGCCGGTCCGCCATCACGTTGACTTGATGACCCGCGAGAGTAAAAGACCCAATCAGGCGGCAGAAAACCGTCCTGGGCGATAGGGCGCCAAGGGTTCCAGGATCACACCTTCCAGAATCTCCTGCGTAACGTACTGGCCTATGACGGGAGCCAATGTGACCCCGCTGTGGGTTGCCGCAACGTACAGATTCCGGTATCCACCCAGAAAACCGAGGATTGGAAATCCATCGATGGGTAGCACCCGCTGACCCACGGTTACATTCTCGATCGCGGCCTCTTTGAGCCGGGGAAAGTATCGAGATGCATCCCGTAGGATCTGTGCGCCTTGTTCTTCAGGTGAAGTGGTTAGATTGGATCCCTCGTGCCCGCCGCCGCTGACCACCCGGCCATCGGGATTTTGCTTGATGGTATTGCCTGGCGCGAATACCACCCGTTCCAGAAACGCAGGCTGCGGCTTTGTGTGGACCAGCACCCCGGCTGAGCTCGTGAGTGGCAGCTTGACACCGACCAGGCTTGCCAAGGACTGACTACCGAGTCCCGCGGCCAGGATGACTGCATCGGCTTCGATCTTGCCGTGGTTTGTTTTGACGCCACGGACCCGGTCGGTAGTGACATCCAGGCCGACGACCTCGACGGGATACTCAATAGTTGCCCCCATGGCCTTGGCGCGCGCTAGCAGGATGTCCACGGCTCCGACGGGATCGACAGTGCCCTCCTGATCATAGAACGCGGCGGCCTCCACACGTCCCGGGGTCGAGTTCGGAAGCAGGTGGCGCAACTCCCCCTCATCGATACGGCGCCCGGCGTACCCCCAGCCTTGGTAACCCCGCAAGCTGTCGAGCAATTGCGCGGCGGCTGTGGGCTCATCACGCCAATACACTGCACCGCCCCATTGCAACGGCAAAGTACCGCTCAATTCGAGTTGGAGGCGGCGCCACCCTGCGATGCCCGCGAGGTTCAGGTCATAGTAGGGTCTGGACGGCTTGGTCGATGCGTTCAAGTAGGCAAAGGAATCACCCGTCGCGCCGCTCGAGGGCTTCGACTTTTCCAGGAGGGTGACTTGCGCGCCGCGTTTGACCAGATGATAGGCGATCGAGGCGCCGAGGATTCCCGCGCCGATGATCACTACATTCTTTGGGACCGCTGCATGCAGTTTGCGGCCGATACTGCCGAAGGTCGCGGCAGCGCCCAACAGGCCCAGGGTCTTGCGTCGGTTTATCATGAGATGGATCGCGTGCTCAGTGCCTGGCCAGGCTCTGGACCTTTGCCCAGACGCGCAGGAAGTTGCCGCCCCACAACTTGCCGATGTCGGCCTGTGCATAGCCCCGACGCAGCAACTCGGCAGTCACATTCACTGCTTCGCCTTCGTTGTCCCAACCCACAACGCCGCCGCCGTGATTGAAGTCGGAGGAAATGCCGACGTGATCGATGCCAATCTTCTTTACAACATAGTCGAGCTGGTCGACGTATTGAGCGACGCTGGCCTTGAATGAGGGGTCGAGGATAATCTTGTGGATTTTCTCGTTGTAGGCCTCAAACTTTTCCGCGGACAGCACATTCACGCCTGCCGCGGTGAGCGGCTGGGAGGCGGCGATGTTTTTTTCCGTGGGAACCCCGAATTCCTTGCGGACCTCATTAGCGCGCTGCTGCGCTTCGGCGGGCAGCGGTCGGACCCACGAGCTGTAGGCGTTGATTGCAACCACACCACCGTTCTCCTTGATTGCGAGAAGTTGGGCATCAGTCAGGTTACGAGGATGATCGATGATGGCACGCGCGTTCGAATGTGAAGCTACGACCGGCGCACGGGTCAGGCTGAGGACTTGACTAACCGCATTGGCAGACAACTGGGAGACGTCAATCACGATGCCGAGATCATTCAAACGTGCGACCGCTTGCTTGCCGAGCGCCGACAGACCTCCGTGTTCATCCAGTTTGTCGCCACGGAGGATGTTCGGACGTGACGAATCGGACAAATCGTTGTTGCCCGCGTGATTGAAGCCGACGATGCGAACACCCTTCTTGTACCAGGCATCCAGTTGCGACAAGTCATCGCCAATGGCATTACCGTTGAGGATGCTCAACACGATGGCAAACTTCCCGGCGGCCTCAATCTTTTCGAGATCGGCAGGCGTGTAGGCGATAGCCGCACGATCGGGATAACGGCTGGCGATCGACGTGATGATGTCGAATTTCTGCTGCGCCTTCTGACGGGCATCCTCGCTTCCGGCGGATGTGCGGGGGCCCTGCGGTACAAAGATTGCAATGGAGGCGCCCTTGACGCCGCCCTTGCGAGCTTTAGGCAGGTCGAATTGAGTGGGCCCGTCGGTGATGGCCTCCAGGCCGGGTGTACCGTAATTGAAGGGCAGGTCCAGATGATTGTCGAAAGTCACTATCGATTTCTGGATCGTGGCCGCCTTCTCGAGCAACTGTGGGGTTGCCGCAGGACTCTGCGCGAACAGCAGGGAAGGGGTGACGGCCGCGGCGATCGCTGCGGTCACGGACAGTCGAAGCAGGCGAATATTTAAACGAGTCATGATTGAAGACCTTGCGACAGATAGTGTCAGGAGGCGGGTTGCTGAGGTAGACGGGTCAATTGGCGGGCCAGCAATTGCCAGCCGTGCGGCTTTTTCACCCAGACGTCGATTCCACTGAGACTGGCGACCGTTGTAACGTCGCCCTTGACTACGTGAAATGCGATTTTGTGAGTGACCAGCGCGAAGTCGCCGTAGGCGCGCACAGCGACATCTGTAATGTTGATTGCGCTGAAGCTCTGCGCCGGATCCAGTGCGCGTTCGATTGTGCCAGCCTTGTTCACAACCTCGCCTGTGGTGTGTCCATACGACAGATCACTATCGAAGATCGACTCCAACGCCCGGCGATCCTTTTTTATGACAGCTTGCTTCCACTGCTCGACAGCAGCCAGCACGCTCTTACGAACATCCGGGGGTACGTTCTCGTGGACTCCGCCGTTCGTGTCGGCTGCCGTCGGTGCCTCCGCCGCCTGAAGCGCGATTGCGGGGAGCCATAGAAGGTTGAGTGAAAACATGAGTGCGGGCAGGTTTTTGAGTGTCATCGATTGATTCCTCGCCGATCGGCCGGCGTTTCAGAACTCGGCCGTGATGCGCGTGTAGTAGTAACCGCCGTTGAAGCCGTAAGGCGAGATGCTCGGGTAGACCTGAGTATTGGAGGGTCCTGTGGTAATCAAATTAGCCTTGGGTGGATAGCGGTCGAACAGGTTGTTCGCACCGATGCTCACCTTCAGAAAGTTCGTGATGTGATAGCTGCCTTCGATGTCAGTGATATAGGCAGTCGGGACCGATTGACCATAGAAATGAGCTCCATTTCCATTTGGATCGACCTGCTGTGAAGCACTCCCGTAACGGGTTTCGCGCAGATTCAATTCCCACGCATCTTTCAAATAATCGATCGACAGGTTGACCTTGGTTTTCGGCGTCGCGGTGGTCAGGTAGGAGATGACAGCAGGGTTGAACAGGGCGACGCCGGCGGCACGCAGCGCAGCGGGAGCCTGGTGGTAGTTGGTAATTTTCGAGGTGTTGTAATTCCCGCCGAGTGACCAGTTGACTGCACCGTATGTGCCGAAATCGCTTCGATAGTCGAGGCTGAGATCGACTCCCCTGGTCCGGGTATCTACACCGTTGGTGAAAAAGGTTGCGGAGAAATTGTTGGGTGAAATGCCGAAAGGAACGGTATTTCCATTGGCGGTAAGGGCGGCGAGTGCCTGAGGTCCGAACAGACTGCCGGTGGAGATGATCCGATCGCCGATGTTGATTAAATAGGCGTCCAGGCTGGCGTGCAGCCCGGGCAGCGGCTCGCTGACCAGCCCCGCGCTGTAGTTCACCGATTTTTCCGGTCGCAGGGCAGGGGCTCCGAGAATCCTGGCTCCCACGGAATCCACCGGCAGCAAGCCGGAAGCCGAGGTCGGCGCCATCGAGCTCGAAGCGTAGTGCTCCTGCGCCAGAGTGGGCGCGTGGTATCCGTTGCTTACGGAGCCACGGACTCCGAATTCCCGGCTGAAATCGTAACGTGTTGAGAGCTTGCCGGTCTTTCCGGTTCCCACGTCCTGATACCGCTCGATGCGGCCTGCCAGGTCGATCTGCCACTGCGTGGTCAGGTAGGTTGACACGTCCACGTAGGCTGCCACGACGTTGCGGGACGAATCGGAGGCGGTCGCGGGCGCAAATCCCGCCACGCCTTGCCCTCCACCCACGAGATAAGAGGCCGGCTCACCAGACGCCAGTTGGAACTTCTCGTACCGATCCTCGAGACCCACCGCGACATTCAGTGGTGCAGACCACAGTCCCGTGTCAAAGCCGCGCCGCGTGTCGAAATTGGCAACGGCCTGAGAGGAGACATAGGCTCCGTCGTAAAAGTGGGTCTGCGTCAGGCCTCGAGAGGCAAACAGATTCGGGTTGAACGTGCTGAAGGTGTCGAGACTCGCGTGATCGCGGCCGAATGAGCCACTCAGATCCCAGTCCCAGCCGAAGACTGCGTTGCCCTTCAAGCCACCGTTGACTTCGAAGTCGTATTCCTGTGCAGACAGGATCGGATAGAAGCCGTTTGGAAATACGGACGGCGCTACATTGCCGAGCCGATAGATCTGATTTGCCTCGGTGTAACGGTGCGAGAAGGTGAGAAATCCATAGGCACTGAGCTCTGCCGTGATTGGCTTCTCGGCGTTGATGCCGACCGACTCGACGGTGCTGGCGGGGTCGCCGTTCATCTTTCCCTGCACGGTAAAATTCGTACGCGGGTCATAGCCACTGCGGTTGGTAAAGTTGTGCCGGTGATAGTCCGCGGCCACGTGTATGAAGCCATCATCGCCCAGAGTGGATCCGGCGTCGGCGTCAACTTGGCCCGTGAAGCCATCGCCAAAGTAGTTGGCTCCGGCAGTTCCGCTCACTGAGCGACCGTGGTCGGAGCTCTTGAGAATGATATTGATGACGCCCGCAATGGCGTCCGTCCCGTACTGCGCGGCCGCGCCGTCCCGCAGTATTTCTACGTGGTCGATTGCAGCGAGCGGGATCAGGTCGAGATCAACCGGATCCGAGCCTTGATAAGGACTCGAATTCTTGAAGAGTTGGCTGGACAGATGGCGTCGCTTTCCGTTCACGAGGACGAGCGTCTGTCCCGGGCTGAGCCCTCGCAGGGAGAATGCGCGAAAGGGCGTCGAATTCAAAAAGATGCTGCTCACAGATGGCGCGAGCTGCTTCAAAGCATCGAGGAGGTTGGTTTGTCCGGTTGCTTCGAGCTGCTCGGCCTTGAGGACTGAGATGGGTGTTGCGCTTTCGTAGGCTTTGCGTCCCGATTCGCGCGTGCCGGTCACGATCACGGAATCGAGGTCAGCAGGGTTTGTATTAGAATCCGCTTCGGGAGAGAGCTCGGCCGCGGACGTCAGTTGTATGGAGGCTCCTGCCAGAATCGCTACGACGCCCAAATGCCAGGCGCCACGGTGGCCGATCATTATCTACTCGTCCTCGCCAGTGTTCTTGAAGGGCGCGCAGTATAGGCAGAGACGTTGGTTGCGGGTCAGGTCTAGTTGTTATGACGGCATTCCGCTTTGCGCGGGATCTGCTGCGTTTTACAGTATCTGTGTTAGGTTGGTTATTTCCGCCCGATATCAAACCGGGCTGTAACCGGAATATAACTCAGCGCGGCAGCAGCACGTTGCTCTGCGCATGGATATCCTTCTTGAGGGGGGCATGGCACGAGTCTCCAGCCCGCTGGAGTCGTGGCTGCGAGGGGGCACGATGCACTCTACGAGGTTAGGGTGCGGCGGGCGGCTCATCCGTGATGGGCAGTCGCATGTAGTGTCGATAGAGCGCGACCGCCCGGTTGATGTAGGATTTTTCGTGGCCTTCAGCCAGGAAGGTCGCTGGAATGGCGCGCGTGATTGAATAGTATGACCACGTATCTGGAGAGCGCTGCTTCAGAAAGTACAGCGTCCGAAGGCCATCGGGTTTATAGAGTGTGATGCCCCATTTCTTGATGGGTTCGACGTTGGTTGTCTCTACGACAAGATGGCCCGGCGTGCTCGGCCGCACCTGCAAGCGGTAATTGATCGCCACATGGGTTCTGGTGTCGGTTACTCGATAATATCGGACAGTGCCCGTGATGAGCTCGTTGAACGAGTAATCGGCACGCGGCTTTACGGCATCTGCCGAGTCTACGGCGAAAGCGGCGGATATCATCGGGCGCCACGCCTCATCCGTGGTCGACCAATAGAGCAAGCCCGGCAGTTGAGAGATGGCTCCAAAGCGCTGCATCAGCTCGCCCGGAGTCAACAGAGTCCGCACAACTGATGACACCGTTGTCCAAGTCGCGGCTGGATTGTGCGCGGCAAAGCAATTGGATCCACTTGGGGCTGAGGCGTTGTCGGGAACTTCGGTCGTTTGCACGGTAGGGGACGCGTTGGGAGGAGGATAGGTAGGGTGAATATCGGTGTAAGCACAGGTTGCCTCGTTCGCAGCCGCCGGTTCCACGGCACAGGCAATTAGCGCCAGCAGATTCCCCAGTAGCTGCAGGCGGCTGTGCTGGGTTGGCTCTCGCACCTAAGGTCTCGCTTCAGTCGTCACGGCTGCATACTCCTGCCGAACAGCTCCCGCCGCTCGCGTTCGGGGCGCCGATTTTATGCAATATAACCACGGCTGGCGGTAATCAGCGTCAGCGGTTCCTAATCCTCTTCGGGCTGTCGAAAGATATTGCACTTGCTCATCGGCGACGTATACTTTGTAGTGCAAAGTAAATGCGCTGACGGCAGCTCTGGAGGTGCTTTGATTCACGACGATTCGGGCGAATCGGTTGCACTGGCCGCAGTTCCGCCCACTTTCTTCATGACAATCCGCGACATCGGTTTTTGGATCCGATCCGCGCGCGCCGACGCCCGGCTCAATCGGTTGCGACATGAACGCGGGATTGCAACGGCCTTTGATCAGCTGTACGCCGGTCTGGACGATCCGTTCGGTGCCGAGTTGCCGCAGTACCGCTATCAGCAGCGTAAATACGACAGTCTGCTTTCGATGTTGCCGCGACGCGAATATCGTCACGTCCTCGATATTGGTTGCGGGCTCGGTGCTTTCACGCGCAGGCTCGCTCCGTTTGCCGCGCATGTCCTGGGTACGGATATATCGGCAGAGGCGCTCAGGCAGGCCCGGGAGCTTTCAGCGAAGTACCCGAACATCACCTATGCGCAGCAGGACATGCTCGTCGATTCAGGGAGGGAGGCCCATTTCGACCTGATTGTGCTCGCCGATACGCTCTACTACATCGAGCCGCTGACGGATGCTCGATTGAAAGCCGTCGCAGACAGTCTGTCGATGACACTGGCTCCGGGCGGCCTGCTTCTACTCGTGAATCATTACTTCTTCGGCATGGATGTGTCTTCCAAGGGAACCCGGCAAATTCATGATGCCTTCCGCTGGGCAACGCGCCTCGAGCGGGTCGCAGAATATCGGCGCGCATTTTTCCTGGCGACTGTCTTCGCGCGATCGAAGCTTTAGAAGTGGCGGCCCTCGCCGATGGGGGCCATTGCGTCAACCTATGACTGGCTCGGCTGCTCGGGGGCAAGGGCACGCTGATGAGAGCGCGTCCGAAGTCTCGATACCATCACACGCACGAGACCCAGCGCAACGAGGCCTGCCGCCAGACACATCTGGTAGTCGTCTCGTGGGTCAAACAGATTGGCACCCGCGGCAGTCAGAAAACGCTCGTTTAAAAGACTGAAGGGGCCGGGCCCGCCGGTCCACGCATGACCGATATCGGCAATCAGCTTTATGCCTATGACTGCGTACAGTACCAGATATGCGATACGCGAGTGTTGGCGCGACATTTCCTGGATGTCAGCTGGTTGCATGCGCGGTGACTGCTTCACCCGTGTTCGAATGCGAACTGTCAGCCATGTGCACAGAAGTACTCCGAACAGGACATGAATGTTGATCCAGACTTCGGTGATCGTTCTGAGCCAGCAGTGCGCAGTCAATCCGGCAACGCCGACGGCGATGACGACTGATCCCATGCACACATCGGGAGCGCGACGTCCGAAGTGCGAATAGGGGTAGCGCAAGGCGTTCTGCGCCCATTCTGCCAGCACCGTCATCGAGTTTGCCTCCAATGCAACGCACGAGCTCCAAGAGAGCGACACAGGCGTGCGGTCTAGGGGCTCTTTGCACCCCCGGTACTTTGCCACGTAAAGTATGCGATTACTATTCGGCGAGACTCGAGAATTCTTTGCGTCATCTTTCGAATCAAACGGCAGGCAGACAAATCATCGATCGGCAAGGTGACGAACCCGCGTTTCAATCCGGACTTTCCGGATCGGATTTTCGCCTCGTTCGAGCCCGGCGAACTGGAGACTCATCGCGCGCTCATGCAAAAGGTACTCGCCGGCCTGCGCCGCATCAGTGACTGATCCCCTACGGGCCGCAGTCACTTCGGCAGGTGCATCTTCTCCAACAGGGCCGCGTAGCGTCGATCGTCCTTGAGTTTGGCGAACTCCGTGCTCGCTTTGATGTATTCGAGGACTGGGTCTCTTTGCGCGTAGGCACGCTCGAGCCACGCGAACGCCTGGTCTGGCTGGCCGCGATAAGCAAACGCAGTCGCTATGAGAAAGGCTTGATCGTCGGCGTGCGTACGGATTGCTTCTTCGAGAAAAGTGTCGGACTCTTTCTGATGACCTGACGCGTAGTACGCTTCTGCCAAACACAGCTTCTGCCCGCCTTCCGGAGTCTCACGCAGACATTCAGCCACCCCGCCGTCATGGCCTTTCTCAATGAGAACACCCGCGAGCTCAAAGTGGGCAAAAGCGTAGTCCGGAGCGATTGCAAGGCAGCGACGTGTTTCAGCCTCGGCTTCATCGAGGCGCCCCGCCTGCATCAGTACGAGTGAGAGCATGAAGTGGGTTTCAGGGTCGAGCGGATCCGAGACGAGAGCTGCTCTGAAGAGTTGCTCAGATCGTTTGACGTCTCCGAGCACCGAGGCGAGATCTGCGGCAGCGTACAATGCGAACGAGCTCTGTGGTCCCAAGGCGAGCGCCGTGTCGGACTCATGCTTCGCTTCAGCCCAGTCCCATGTGTGGAGAGTTGCGACCCTGGCCAACAATGCGTGCGCAACCGCGGACCGGGAATTCAACTTCAACGCCTTCAATGCGTCCTGGCGGACCTGGGGAAACCCTGTGTCAGGAGGTGAAAAACCGAAAGCCGCCTGCACGTAGTGCGCCATCCCGAGGCTGACATACGCGGCCGCAAACTGGGGGTCGAGGGCGATTGCCGCCTGGAATTGATTGACGGCTGCCTCCATGCCGGCGCGGGTGTACGTATCGAGAGCATGCAACCCTTGGAGGTAGTGATCGTTGGCTTCTGCGCTGTTGGTTCTGATCGGGTTCGGCGCGACACCACTCTCGACTGAAATTTGCAGGGCGCGCCCGAGAGATGCAGCTAGTTCCGATTCGAGCTGCAGAGTGTCCTCCACATTCCGATCGTATGTTCCCGACCATTGGTGTGCTCCGTCCGAAGCGCGAATCAATTGAACGGCGACTCTGACCCGGCTTCCGGCGCGGCGAACGCTTCCTTCCACGATGTAGCCGGCTCCGAGCTTCGCGCCGATGTCTCGCACGTCCTCATTTTTGTTCTTGAACTGAAATGACGACGTGCGGCCGATGACGCGCAGTCCCGGTACGCTGAAGAGGACTTCGAGCAACTCCTCCGCCAGTCCGTCGGCGAAGTACTCCTGGTCCTTCTTCTCGCTCAGATCCAGGAAGGGCAGAACGGCGATGGACTTGTCGGTCCGGGGCGGGAGACTTGGCCGGATCAGCCATACCCCTGTCACGATCAGTCCGAGCGCGACGGCGACTGCCGACAAGACGATCCGCATACGTCCGGGGCGGCGTGTCGCTGTCACCTCAATGTCGGTGACCGCCGTGTCCACGGTGCGGTTGGGTTCTACCGATGGACAGTGCTCCACGGATGCGATGAGGCGGTAGCCACGGCGTGGCAGTGTCGCGATGTACGTAGGCTCGCCGGAAGGGTCTCCGAGAGAATGTCTCAGAGCAGCAATGGCTTCGTAGACAGAGTGCGGGGTAACGACGGCGTTGCCCCAAACACCCTCGAGCAGCTCGGGAATTCCGACAACCTGGCCGGGTCGTTCGGCCAAGAAAATCAACAGCCGCATTTCCCGGGGATCGAGCTTCAGGGATCGGCCGTCCCGGTTGATCTCGCCGACGTCCGGACTGACTTGCCAGTCACCGATCCGCCAGAACTCGCGAGTGCGCTCGTTCACCAGCCGGTGTCTCCCAGGTGGGGGGTGTTTTTAACACAACCTTGAGGTCGTTTCAGAGGTTCCTGAGGACTTACCCCGGCATGGCGGGACTACCTTCCTTCGGCCGCCCACCCGGCGGGCTTCGCAATTTGGCAGGTAAGGAGTCAATCGATGAATGCAGCAATACAACCAGCGGGTCGTGATGACACCGCTATTCGTCCGTTCCGGGTGATTATTCCGGAAGCGGAGCTCACTGAACTGCGCCGACGTATCAACGCGACCCGATTTCCTGAACGGGAAACCGTCTCGGACTTCTCACAAGGCGTGCCAACCGCAACCATTCAGAAGCTAGCCCGCTATTGGGGGACCGACTACGACTGGCGCAAAGTCGAAGCCAGGCTGAATGCATACCCGCAGTTCATCACCGAAATCGACGGCCTGGACATTCATTTCTTACACGTTCGTTCCAGGCACGAAAACGCGTTGCCGCTCATTGTCTCGCACGGCTGGCCCGGCTCAGTCATCGAACAGCTGAAGATCATTGAACCCCTGACCGATCCGACCGCCCATGGTGGAACTGAAGCCGATGCGTTCCACTTGGTGATTCCCTCGATGCCCGGTTACGGATTCTCCGGCAAGCCGACCGGCACCGGCTGGGACCCCACCCGCATCGCACTCGCATGGGCGACGTTGATGAATCGTCTCGGGTACACGAAATATGTGGCACAAGGCGGCGACTGGGGTGCGCTTGTCGTTCAACAGATGGCGACGCAGGGTCATCCAGGACTCATCGGCATTCACACCAACATGCCGGGAGTCATCCCCGCTGAAATCGACGCCGCCGCCTTTACCGGTGCTCCGGCGCCGGCCGGTCTCTCAGCCGAGGAGAAGACCGCGTACGAGGAACTGGCCTTCTTCTACAAGCATGTCTACTACGCGTTCTTCATGGGTACGCGTCCCCAGACGTTGATGGGTTTGGCTGATTCCCCAGTCTTCCTCGCTTCCCTCATGATCGACCATGACGCGAAGAGCCTGGAGCTCATTGCGCGCACGTTCGACGGCCAGCGCGAGGGCCTCACGCGAGACGATGTGCTCGATAACGTGACGCTGTTCTGGTTGACGAATACAGGAGTTTCCGCAGCTCGTCTTTATTGGGAGAACAAGCTTCCCTTCTTTTCTCCCAAGAATGTCACGATCCCGGTTGCCGTCACCGTGTTTCCGGATGAGCTCTACCCGGCCCCGCGCAGTTGGACCGAGCGGGCGTTTCCCAATCTCATCCACTTCAACAAAGTCGACAAGGGTGGGCACTTTGCCGCTTGGGAGCAGCCGAAACACTTCACGGAGGGGGTGCGTGCAGGGTTCAGAACACTGCGTACTTAGGATGTTCTGACAAGGGACCTCGCGGACGTTGTCCGCGGGTTCTCAACCTCCAAACCGACCTGTCACGCCGGTGGAGGATGGGCTCGGCGAAGCGGTTTGTTGAGCCCAAAGCACCCCCGGTAAACACATTCGTCTTCGTTCTGTATTTCAACCCGGCCCGGGTTGGTCGCAGCCGCGCGACGTCTCCAGGTTAAGACACTGCACAGACTAAAGCCGGTGCGGTACAAGGAAGTACCAACGTTGTCTTTTGGCTCGAGGTCAAAAGCCTAAGGTGCCAAGAGTCGCGTTTAAAGGGAAAGGGAAAAGGAAGCAGTTTGAATGAATGTTTTACGAATTGGAGCCCACCCGTGGGTGATCTGTGCGTTATTGACGGTCACCTTCACCGGATCGATGGCCAGCTCGAGCAGCGCAAGCGCGGCACCGCCGACAACGTTGCCTCCACCCGGGTTTCAGCAGCAAGGCGATTTCGTGCCGCTGAGTTGGTCGGCCCTGGATCCTGTCACTCAGTACACGCTCCCTGACGGAACGCTGGTAACACACGTGGGCGGGCGAACCCGCGACCGGCACGCGCGTGAAGTCCCAACTGTGGCGGCGACCGGCGATCCCTACGACCTGTTCGCGGCTCACTATTTCGAACGGCGGTCGCACGATCTCACGATCTACGAGAACGTGTCGCCCACGAACCCGGCAGCTCGGGTGATTACCATCGTGATGCGCCCGCAGTGGAATCTGTACGGGACCAATTTCCGGCAGGGCTACATAGGCCGCAGAAGCGGTGATCTGCCTGGGCCAACAGCTGTGGCACTGTATGGTGATAACGGCGGCATGAAGCGGCTGCCTGCCTTCAGCTTGATGCCCGGCCAGGAGTTGAAAACACCTCTGGCGAACTATAACCAGCTTCCCAGCGATCCCCCACACACTTACGTCGTCGATCCGGACACTAATATCCCTGTGGATCTCTCTCTGCCTCTGGAGGATGGGCAGTTCGTACTGGTGAAGCAGATCACCAGTTCGCCGCCGTACACCCGGGCGCCCACCAGTCGGAACTACCTGGTCCCGGGAGACCTGGTGGAGTTTGAGCTCGGGATTTTCCTTGCGGGAGCTCAGGGACCGGTTCTTGGGCGCTTTAACTACTACTCGGAGGCCCTGGTCTACAAGGTCGGGACGCAGGGCGTGCATGCCTGGTACCGCGATGCGTGCTGCGATGGCAATCCGATTCCGTGGAATTCGCATCTGATCCCGGACTCCGCGCTCAGCGGCGGCCAGATGATGACGCTCCAGGAAGATACGGACGGTCAGCCGGCCAGGCGCTTTCAGCAGGCGGGCACGAACATCGCCGGTCGCAACATCCAGCCGTTTCTCGAAGGGCGGCGCTTGTTCCACACTTCGTTCCTGACGGGAACGCACACCGAACCTGGCAATCCGCCGCTGACGACCGAGGCCGGAAAGGCCGGTCCGAAATTCCAGCAGCCCGCGTGTGTCCTGTGCCACGTAAACAATGGGAAGAGCACTCCGGGGCTGAATGTCCCGCTCAATAACATGGTTGTGCTCACCGCTGACAACGATGCGAGTGGAAAACCCGTTCCCGACGCCCGATTCGGTGGTCACCTCGAGCAGGGCCTCGTGGTCGAGAATAAAGTGACGTATGACGGGCGTCAGGCGCTTCTGACCATCGACACGTACAACACGACCAACGGGGTCTACGCCGACAACACCAGCTATACCCTGCAGACACCTCACTATCTCCTGACGGACCTTACGGGCAAGCCATTACCGCTACCGACGCGCATGTCCGTGCGGGCGGCGCCACACATGGCCGGCATCGGATTGTTGGAGGCGGTACCGGAATCTGAGATCCAGGCGCTCGCCGCGGCCAGTCTCACAGATCCTGACGGCGCCGTCGGTAAGTTGCAGATCATCCCGGATCTGCAGGATTCGGCTATCACGCGCGTGGGCCGCTTCGGATGGCGTGCGACCGTCGCCACCGTCGCTCAACAGACTGCGACGGCGCTGAACGGGGACATGGGTGTTACGACCACAATGCTGCCACATCACCTGTGTGGCTTAGCGACTGCGCCGGCCGGTGCCGATTGTCGCGCGGCTGATGCCAAGGGACCACTACTCTCCGACGACGATCTGGATCTGCTTACCAGGTACGTGTCCCTGCTGGGCATTCCGCCGCAGCGTCATTTCGCCGGCGAGCAACCTACGGGTATTCCAGCTCCAACTCTCGTCAGCCAACCGGCCGCGACTACGGCAGCTGAAGTTCAGGCAGAAAACAACCTGCAGGCGCGCGTCGTACACGGCGGCACGCTGTTCGATCAGGTCCGCTGTACCGCTTGTCACGTTCACTCGCTAACTACCGGCACGGCGCATCGTTTTTCGGAGTTGCGAAATCAGACTATCCACGCGTACACCGACATGCTGTTGCACGATATGGGTCCTGAGCTTGCGGACAACTTTCCGCAAGGTAACGCCTCGGGCCAGGAGTGGCGCACAGCACCTCTGTGGGGTTTGGGTCTGCTGAGCAGCATCGACCCGAATGTTCGTTACCTGCACGACGGTCGGGCCCGCAGCATCGAAGAAGCGATCCTGTGGCACTCAGGGCAGGGTGCCAAAAGCCGCGATCGGTTCAAGCAATTGAGCGCAGACGATCGGCAAAGTCTGATCGATTTCGTCAACTCCCTATAAATCTCACAGGCTGACGTCGCCTCAGCCGCGGTCGCGCGATAGTGCGACCGCGGCGGAACGACATAACGTTGAGTTAGAGAAGGATTGAACCGGATGACACCTCAGAATCGATGGTCGAGAATCGTAGCCACCGGCATTGCCATGATCGCCTCGCTTTCCGTGGGAGCGCAGGTGAATGTGACCACGTGGCACAACGATCTGGCGCGTACTGGCACGAACGCACAGGAAACGATCCTCACGACGGCTAACGTCAACGTTACCAACTTCGGCAGACTGTTTACGACGACCGTTGACGGCCAGGTCTATTCTCAGCCGCTCTATCTGAGTGGCGTGTCCATCGCGGGTGGCACGCACAATGTGCTGTATGTCTCTACCGAGCATGACAGCGTTTATGCGATCGATGCGGATTCCGGAACAATCTACGCACAAGTGAGCCTGATATCCCCCGGGGGTACCACAGTCATGGCTTCCGCGGATCTGGGCTGTACTGATATCGAGCCCGAAGTCGGAATCTCCGGAACGCCGGTCATTGATCCGGCGAGCAATACTCTGTATGTCGTGTCGAAATCGAAGCTCAACGGCGGCTTCGTTCAACAACTCCACGCCCTGAGTACTCTCACGCTCGCCGAGAAGCTCGGCGGCCCCGTACTGATTCAGGCATCTGTGGCCGGTAACGCCAAAGATGGCGACGGCACAACTGTCAAGTTCGATCCGCGCCTCGAGGCCCAGCGCCCGGCCCTGGCTCTCGAGAACGGCCACGTGTTGATCGGCTGGGGCGCTCACTGCGATAACCCGGCCTACCACGGTTGGCTGATGTCCTACAACGCGACCACGCTCACGCAGGAAGCGGTGTTCAACACGACGCCGAACGCCGTATCGAGCACGAGCACCCAGACTCCAGCCGGTGGCATCTGGATGGCCGGCGCTGCTCCCGCCGTCGATGCGAACGGCGATATCTATGTGACCAGCGGAAATGGCCATTTTGGCAACGGCGACTTCAGCGACAGTGTGATCAAGTTCGGTCCCCCCGCCAACAATACATTCCCCATGCTGGACTACTTCACCCCCCTCGACCAGGGAGGTCCCGGAGATTCGGATGTGGGCTCGGCGGGCCTCATCCTGATGCCAACGTCATCCTCGGGAGCGCAACTGCTGGTCCAGCAGGGCAAGGAGGGCTCGATCTACGTGGTAGATCGCAACAATATGGGGAAAGACTGCGCCAATCAGACTCCGGCTTGTACCGGCGGCGACCCGCAGATCGCGCAGGAGCTCCTCGGGGCAACGCCCGGCGTGTTGAGCTCGCCGATGTATTGGAATGGCCGCTTGTATTGGCCCTCCTTTGATTTCCTTTATACGTGGTCCGTCGATCCCACCAGCGGCTTGCTCTCCACCCTGCCGACCTCGCGCAGCGGCCAGCAGTTCGCCAGAACCGCCGGCGCGTCGTTATCCGCGAACGGCGGAACGAATGGCATCGTGTGGATCATGCACAACACCGGTGAGCTGTTTGCGTTCGATGCGACGGATCTGACCAAGGTCCTGTGGACGAGTGGACAGGCGCCGAATGGCCGAGATCGTTCAGCCTCCGCCACGAAGTTTGCACCTCCGACCATCGCCAACGGCAAGGTCTACATCGGAAATGCGAACGCGATAGTGGCTTATGGTGAGTTGGCTGTTACAGCCGCCGCTACGCCGGCGTTCTCTCCGGCAGCGGGCACCTATTCGGGAGCGCAGTCCGTGACGATTACGGATGCAACTTCGGGTGCGACCATCTTTTACACGACCAACGGCGCCACACCGACGACCGCGTCCACCAGGTACACAGGGCCCGTGGCAGTCGGCGCCAGCGAAACACTTCGCGCGATCGCCGTGGCCGGCGGACTAAACAATAGTCCGGTCGCTTCTGCCACCTATACTATCAATGGGAACACAGGCGCGGGACCGACAGCGGCGCCGACATTTGCGCCAGCGGGTGGTACTTACATGTCGGCGCAATCGGTCACGATCACCGATGCGACTGCGGGCGCGACGATTTACTACACGACCAACGGCACGACACCGACGACTGCCTCGACGGTATACACGGGGCCGATCAGTGTGGCTGCCAGTGAGACGTTGGAGGCGATTGCAGTGGGGAGCGGCCTGGCGGCAAGTCCCGTCGTCTCGGCTGCTTATACGATCGTTGCGCCGACAACAGCGACGCCAACCTTTTCGCCAGTAGCTGGAACATATTCATCGGCGCAATCGGTCACGATCGCCGATGCGACTGCGGGCGCGACGATCTACTACACGACCAACGGAACCCCGCCGACGACCGACTCGGCAGTTTACACCGGACCGATCAGTGTGGCGGCCAGCGAAACGCTCGAGGCCATTGCGGTAGCTGCCGGCCAAAATGCCAGCAAAGCGGCAATCGCCGCCTATACGATCAACACGGGGAGCACTCCGCCCCCGGTGACGGTGAACAACCCGAACGGCTTTCCGACGGCTACAAACTTCTCCCTGGCCGGAGGAGCAACGGTCACCGGAGGCGCGTTGCAGTTGACCGACGGGGGCAACTTTGAGGCCCGTGCAATCTGGTATTCGACCCCTCTGAACATCCAGAGCTTCTCGACAGACTTCGAATTCCAGATCACGCCCGCTACCGCCGCAGCCTCCGATGGCATGACCTTTACGATTCAGAATGTGGGACCCACCGCGACCGGCGGAATTGGCGGTGCACTCGGGTATCAGGGTATCAAGTCGAGTGTTGCGGTGAAGTTCGATACGTTCAGCAACGAAGGCGAGGGAGTCAATTCCACCGGCTTCTATACCAACGGAGTGGCGCCAACCATTCCCGCGATGGACCTGACCTCTTCGGGCGTGAATCTGCACAGCGGCGATGTCATGCACGTGCATCTGACCTACGATGGTACGACGCTGACGCTGCTACTGACCGATAAGGTGACCAACGCCACATTCACGGCGTCCCAGGCTATCAACATCCCGGCCGCCGCCGGCGCAAACACCGCTTATGTCGGCTTTACCGGTGGCACCGGCGGTACGGTCTCGACCCAAAACATTCTGAATTGGGTCTTCACATCTGGCGCATCGTCCCAACCGGTGTCGACTCCAGTCGCTGCGGCGCCCACCTTCTCCCCGGCTACTGGGATTTACACCGTACCGCAGGCGGTGACCATCGCGGACGCGACTGCCGGCGCGAAAATCTACTACACGACTAACGGCACGACACCCACGACGGCGTCGACGGTGTACACCGGGCCGATCAGCGTGGGGGCGAGCGAGACGTTGCAAGCCATTGCGGTCGCGAGCGGCTTCACGTCGAGTGCGGTGTCAACGGCCGCATACACGATCAACACCGGGACCACCCAACCTGCCGTGAACTACTCGACAGGCTTTACTAGTACAGCGAACTTCGCTCTGGTGGGCGGCCCGACGTTCGCAGCCAGTGCAATGCAGGTGACCGATGGCGGCAACAATGAGGCTCATGCGGTCTGGTATTCGACGCCCCTGAACGTCCAGCGCTTCGGAACTGACTTCACGTTCCAGATCACACCCGCTACCGCCCAGGCATCCGATGGAATGACGTTCACCATTCAGAACGCGGGCCTCAACGCTCATGGCGGAATCGGTGGCGCGCTCGGTTACCAGGGTATTAAGTCGAGTGTTGCGGTGAAGTTCGATACGTTCAACAACTCAGGGGAGGGGGTTAATTCCACCGGCTTCTATACCAACGGGTTGGCGCCGACCACACCGGCGCTGGATCTGACTCCCTCGGGCGTGAATCTGCACAGTGGCGATGTCATGCACGCGCACCTGACCTACGATGGCACGACGCTGATACTGGTACTGACCGATACGGCGACCAACGCCACGTTCACGGCGTCCGAGGCTATCAATATCCCGGCCACCGTCGGCGCCAATACCGCCTTTGTCGGCTTCACCGGTGGCACCGGCGGCACGGTGTCGACACAGGATGTTCTGAGTTGGACCTACGCCGTCAATTGACTGCATCACAACGCAATTGAAACAGGTAATCATGATGAAAAGGCCATCGCTAGTCTTGTTGATTCTCCTGGCCGTGCAGGCGGGTTCGGCCGTGGCGGGAAACTGTCCCGCGACACCACCGACGTCGAAAGGCACGGGTATGGTCCCCGGGATACCAGTAGCTGGCGGCACCCAGTACTACTTCACCGATGCACTGATCGACGGATTCGATTGTTTCCGGCGGTTGAGCGGCTGGTTCCCGAGCTACATTCATTCCAGCAACTCGCTCAATCCGAAGCATAATGTCGTGGACATGGCTTATGCCCATGATGGCACGGCTACCTTCAACAACGTCGTGGTGCCGGCGGCCGGGCCGTATACGCTGGCGTTTCGTTATGCTTACTCAACTGGCCTGTTCGGCGGAGTTCTCAACCGGCCGGAGGGAATAAAGGTCAACGGGACCCTGGTGACCTCGGCCATGGATTTCCCGGTTACCGGTGATTTCGAGACCTACCAGACGGCGAGCATCGTGGTGAATCTGCGGGCTGGGGCCAACAGCATTCAAATGTTCAATCTGGACGGCGCGAGTATTTCACGCGTGGACACCTTGACCGTGACGCCGGTGGCTCAGGGGTCATGCGTCACGCTGCCTCCCACACCCGCAAAGCTGAGTGGGTTGGCGCAATCCGCTACGTTGATCAATCTGAGTTGGTCCCCCAGCGCCGCGCCTGCGTCCTGCACCGTGGAATCCTACGACGTGTTTCGCAGCACGAACCCCGCGTTCGTACCCTCGGCTGATAACGAAATTGCGAACGGCCTCACCAGCGCGGCCTACGCCGATAAAACGGCGCTTTGCAATCTGACTTACTACTATTCGGTGGCAGCGGTCGATGAGGCGGGCGGTTCCGTACCTTCCCTGCCGTTCACGGTCTCAACCAATGCGTGTCCCGCCTCCAGCACCATTCAGATCAACAGTGGCGGTCCGGCGGTGAGCTCGTTCCTGGCGGACGAGGACTTCTCTGGTGGCAGCGTGGTCCCTACGGGCGGCGGCATCCAGACGGTCAACGTCCCGAAGGGGTTGCCCATGGAGGTGTTCCAGGACTCCCGCACGGGAAGTTTCAGTTACACCGCAAAGGGCTTTGCACCGAATTCGAACCACACGGTGACGCTGTACTTCGTTGAACCCACGTTCGATAGCGTTGGCTCACGGCTCTTCAACGTGAGCATCAATGGCAACGCCGTGTTGTCCAACTTCGATGTCTTCCTGGCTGCGGGCGACAACGACACGCCGCTAGCGGAAAAGATATCGGCGGCGGCTGATAGCTCGGGTCAATACGTGATTACCTTCACTCCAGTCCTCAACGACGCGGTGCTGAGCGGGCTGCAGATCAAATAATTTTAATGGAGTGCCGGGGTGGAAGTTCCCACCCCGGCAGGCTGCTCCGCCGCCAACGCGGTGATATCGTGGACGAAGTCAGCCACGGGCGAATTGACCGCGCCGATCAGGCGTAGACGACCACCACTATCGAGCACGAAAACCGCATTCGAGTGGTCGATGGTGTAGTCATCGCCCAAAGGGACGCGTGCGTACTGCACATTGAAGCTGCTCGCCGCCTGGTCGACTTGTGCAGTCGTACCCGTAAGGCCGGTGAATCGCGGGTTGAATGCCGACACGTAGCGCTTCAGCGATGCCGACTCGTCGCGCTCCGGATCCAATGTAATGAATAGCACCTGCACGTGTGCCGCGATCTGCCCCAATTGTTTCATTACCAGTGCAAGCTTGAACAGCTCAGCGGGGCATGCGTCCGGGCAGTGCATAAAGCCGAAGTAAATCACCACAACCTGCCCGCGATAGTCGTTCAGTGTATGTGCCACGCCCTCTGTATCGACGAGCTCGAAGGCGGGTGAACTGGCCCCTTGCGGCCATGCCGCCAGCCTGGGCGATTGGAAAAGGTGGCCAGCGGGCTGGGGCGCCCGGGCCGTTTTTGTGCCTGACCATCCCTGGACGGCACCCTTCGGGCCGACCTCTGGTCGTCCAAACGCGCTCCTGCGCGTTTGTCGGACATCAGACTCGTTGCCGGGTGCCGGTGGAGCCGCCCAGGAGACGCCTACAAGCATTGCAGCGCACAGCGCAGTATGGATTACACCGGGGCGCGTTTTGCCGGCAGTCACGGTGCTAATCGCAAGTGGCAGCGAGTGTTTGCAGCGACGTCACGTTGACCCGGCTGTTGCCCGCCTTCTGGATCAATACGCCTTTGGCGGCAACTTTCTGCCCGACGTAGCCGCGCGGATTGAAAACATCGATACCCAACAATTCGAGGGTCGCGACGCCGAGAGGGTTCGCAGCAGCGGCTTTGAGCTCCGCCATGGAGGTCGCCTGGGTGTCCGTCACGACAGGTTCGCCAGCCTTGGTGAGCAGCCACTTGTTGGAGTGCTCCTGCTTCAGGCAACCGACCACCCGCACGATGTTCGGCGTGTCCCTGTTTGGCTCAGCCCGTCCGAAGCCGGAGACGGCGTACTGCGCGAGCGGGCTGAACATCTCGTCCCAACTTTGATTTTGCCGGCGAAAGTAGGCGACGTTCTCGGGCCCGCAGTTGCGTCCAGGATCGTCGGCTTTGACACGCTCGACATAGTGCTTTTGTGAGTTGTCATAGTGTGCCCTGACGATGAGTTTGCTCCCCGCCGGCAGCGTGAGCGGCTGATCGAGCTGATAGGCGAGCTGCCAATGAAAGTCGTATTTCGGCACCGTCAATATGACCCGCTCCCGACCCTCGGGATAGACCACGACGTAGGTGAAGTCCTTGGCACGCATGTGTGCGTGTGGTTGCAACTGATAGATCGTTACCGGTTGCGTATACGCCGAGATCCCGATCACTTCATAGTTTTGCGCGTACGCGGGTATCGGCGGAATCGCAACCCCGGTGCCCTCGGCCTTCGTTCCCGGGGCGTCGGTCAGCAATTCCTTGCCGTCGGCGATGATCGTCTTGACAGCGACAGGCGCGCGAATCAACTGATGCAGGGGTGGCTTGGATCGGAACCACAAGCCGAGCTGCGACCGATCCGATTCCGCCTTGCCGGTCGTCGTGTAGTGTATGTTGAAGTTGATGTAGTAATTCTTTCCGCCCTTCAGTAACTTGCCACTGTCGTCTGCAAAGGCCTCGAAGGTTGACCCCGGGGTGTACACGCCCAGCATGTCATAGGCGTCAGCGTTGGTCGGATCCACGACGGCGGGCGGCGTGTATGCGACCGACCCGTCAGGAATTCCGAACTTACGCGCCATCGCCGCGAATTCATTGATTTGTGCCGGCCCCATGCCCTCCGGCAGCGCGACCTCGGTGATTCCCATGTGATGGAGTAGATTGCGGTTGCCGGCACGTAGCTGCATCGCGACGATCCATTTGTCCTCCGCGACGGGCACCTTGATGAGTTGCTGAATGTAGGGAACCTCGCCCGTGGGCTCAACATGAATTACCGGTAGGGATACGACCGCATCCGGCGCTCGACCTTCAGGATTCAGCCAGTCCCCTGTCAAATCGGGCGGCCGCTGCAGTTCAGCCTCATCCCCTTTGGGAGTACCCGCGTCGATCCAGGCAACGACGGCAGCGACGTCCGGTTCGCTGAGTCGGGCGTCGTTGCGGAACTTCAGGCTGCGCGCGGGATCCGCCGGCCACGGCGGCATTGCTCGCGTCAGGACCTGTCGTCTGATGGCGTTGGCGGAAGACCGGGCCGCGTCGTAGGACAGCAGCGAACCGTGGCAATTCGCGCAATGCTTAAGCAGTATTGGCTCAATGTCTTTGGTGAACGTGGGTACAGCGCCGACAGGTGCCGAGGAGAACGCAAGCACCACGATCGTGAGCATCGAGTTTGCCGAAAGGCGCAACATACTCATCTCGCCACCAAGACTCGATGCTTCCGGGCTGTCACTGTACGGTGGCCGGTAACAGCGGTGGGCGGTACGTAGGATTCAAGCTTCGCTCATCAACCGAGAGCATACAGTCGCGAGACTTTACCCGAGAGGGCCGCGGCACCTGGCTGAATTTCCGTCTGCGCTGAGCGACAATTGTTACATCGGCAGCAGGGCTTGACGCACCGCTGCCTGATCTGAACTGCCCGACGTGGGCCCGCAAGTGCCACAACTGCTCACCGCCGGGAATACGGGGTTACTGGAGTCGTTACCAGCCCGAGGATGAGTGGGCAGCGCTGTGTGAGGAGCCTGGGCTACTGCAGTAGCCCAAACTCCGCGACGCCCGTTGTCGTTGGAACAAACACCTTGCCGCCGACTACCACCGCGGTGTTGAACTTGTTGCCGACACCAAAGTTGTCGCGGCTGCCGGCCGCCTGGCTGCTGTTATAAAGCTGCGTACCGAGATTGGTTGCATCATAGGCATACAGTACGCTCGGATTCGCCGTTGTGAATGCCCAGACGATGCCGTTCGCCGTGCCGTTTGATGAGACGACGGGTACCGCGCCCGGATAGCCGAATACGTTGCCCGTCTGCGAGCTCGGCGAAGCGGACAGTTTGGCGGAACTCAGCGTGTACGCCTGCATCGCGACATTCTTCGCGGACAGGTAGATCCGACCGTTGAACCAGGCCGGTGTCGAACGGACCTCCTGTCCCTGATCGATCTGTTGCCAGATGTCGTTCGTGGACGAATTGAACTTGCCCAACGAATCGCGCCGTATGACATAGATGATGCCGTCCTTGCCGGCACCAAAGCCGAGTTGCCGCGAAGTACCCGTCGCATCGGTCAGATCCGGCAGCAACATGGCCGAGCCACTGCCGAAGTCCAGATCCGCGGTCGACTCGCTGACTCCGTTCCACATGGAGAAGTAGTCCGCCACCGCGAGCGTACTTCCGCTGGGGCTGAGCTTCATAAACGAATTGCCATAGTCCTGTTTCGAGGGGAAGCCGTTGGCATCCAGCGTGGTTTCGAAGGCACCGTTGCCGGTAATCAAATAGATGAATCCATTGGCATCAGCAGCGGGGGCGCCGCCGCTTTGCCAGATGGCAGGCCCCTGATTGTTGCTGTTGGGGGCAATGCTGAACACGCGAGTTCGAGCCAGAGTCGTGCTGCTATAGGCGATGATCCAACCCCCGTAAGGCAGGTTGTCACAATGTGATGACCAGGTCGTGTAGATCTCACCGTTCAGGAGCAGCAGGCCCGCACGCTCGAGGTAAACGCCGGGATCAAAGGTGTTGGTGCCTCCAGAGGCGGTCGGATAGGTTGCAGTGATCTCCTTGGGGCCGCTGAACAACTCCCCGCCAGTGGTGACATCAATCGCATGTATCCGATGGTGATAGCCGCCAGAGCTGTCCCGCGTGGCCGTCACCACGTAAATGGCTCCATGGGGCCCGGCATTGCGATCAATGACCGGTGTTGCTGTGACTCCGATTTCAGGGCTGATCAAGCCGCAACTGCGATTGTCGCTCGTGCTTTCGCCCGTTCCATTGAGCGTGACCTGCCAAAGCTTGTTGCCGGTATCCGAGTCATACGCATAGAGCGAATTGTGCTCCGTGGCAAAGAAGACCACGTTGTGCGCGCTTCCACCGATACTCAGATTGGACAGATACAGCGGCTGCGCAAATATCGCTCCATCGCCGGGGAGGGACCGAAGGAGACCAAACGTCGCCGACCGGACGTTCGCGGTGGTGAGCGTCGTCTCCTGAGAATTCAGGCCGGTTCTTGCCAGGTCGTACTTGTAGGTCGTCACGTTAACCGTGGACGCGCTTCGAGTCACAACGCTCGCCTGGGCGGTGGCCGAAACGGACGGATCCTGAACGGAAACTGCGCGGATGCTGAACGTTGTTGGCGAGGCCGTCAGTGAAGAGGGAGCGGTGTAGAGGCCTGTCGCGCTGACTGTTCCCGTCGCGGCAGATCCGCCATTCACGCCATTTACCTGCCAGGTCACAGCTGTGTTGGATGCGTTGCTGACAGTCGCTGTAAACTGTTGCGTTGTGCCAGTCGTCACGGTCACAAGTGTGGGGGCCACTACCACCTGCACAGCGCCGCCGCTGGCAGAAGTGATCGACACGTTGTCAATAACAGCAGTGTTCACAGCACCATTCGAGTGGCTGGTGACTGCAAGTCCCACGCGCAATTGCGCCACCATGGATACGGTGTACTTACCGACAGTTGTCCAGACTGCGCCGTCCGGCGAGATGGAGCCCGTGAACACATTGCCGGCGCGCGCCAAACGTACCCAGTACGGAGGAGATTTGATCTGTGCCGTGTTGATGCTGGTGGCGGATGCACCGGTTCCAACCCGTGCTTCGATTATCGCGGGATTATTGTAAGGGATGACGACAGCGGCAAACTTGGATCCAGCCGTCAGAGTCTCGCGGAACATGACACCGGCTTTTGCCCACGGGTCTGTGTTGGTTTCGCTGACAATGCGCGCGGTAATGGTGCCGTCGCCTGTAAGCGCTTGTGAGTCGAATTGGAAGGAGTCCGCGGTGCCCCAGATATCAACGCCGGATCCTTTCAATGTATAGGTGCTTCCACTGACCGACGACGAGCCTTTCGCACCCACGCTTCCAACGTCCCCACCGGTCAAGGACGTCGAGCTTTGCGAAGCCGTCGCAACACTGAGGATAACAGTCGGTGCCGACACATTAGCTGGAACGGCTGCATCAAACGCGGCGACCTGGTAAGTGTAGGTCGTACCGCTCGTCAGCCCCGAGTCTGTGAACGCGGTGCTGCCTTTGACCGTTCCGACCGGAGTGCTCGTGTTGCCGTTTCGATAGACGTAGTACCCGGCGACTCCTGTACCGCCGGAGGCCGGCAAATCGGTGGAAGCTGTCCACCCGAGAGTCACGCTCGAAGTGGTAACGGCCGTCGTTTTGAGGCCCGTTGGAACTGTCGGCGCCTGAGTGTCGGGTGGGGGTGGTGGCGGAGGACTCGAGCCGTTGGCCAGCGCCTGGATTTCGGCGGCCGTCAGCACACCGCTGTAGACGCGAACTTCGTCGATTCCTCCGTCAAACGGCCTGGCCACATCCACACTGCGGTTGCCGATGGCGAAAGGCGTGTCCTCATCCGACTCGGCCACTCCGGAACCATTGATCGCAGTGCCGTCGGCGAGCACGCCGTTGATATAGATATGGATGTTGGACCCGCTGACCGAACCGTCCCATGTGGCCGCGACATGCTGCCAGGCGTTGAGTTTGATCCCGGTGGTGGATACCCGCGACGGTGATGAGGTCGAGAACGTATCGATCGCAAGCTTGACCCCCGTCGCGCCGTTCATTGAAAGGAACCAGCCACCGTTGTTGTTGTCCTTGTCAATGATGCGGCCGCCGTTGCCACCGCCGGCCGAGCGCGGTTTGATCCAGGCGGCAACGGTCATGCCGTGCGTGTACAGGTTTGACAGGCTCTCGGCGCCGGAGGCGGACACATACCCCTTGCCGCCGCTCACAAAATTCAGTGCGCTGCCGGACTCGCCGGGAATCCACTGCGGCGAGTTGATCAGGGTGCCGGTATTGCCGGAGCCCGAGTCGTCCGTGGCGGTGTTACCGGCGTTCTCATTCAGGTTCCAGAAGCCGACCAGGGTAGCCCCCGAGACGGGTGCAGCGAACAACCCGGATAACAGCAGCACGTAGACAAAAGGCAACCCGTGGGCCACCGCCTTCTTATAGTTCTTCATGTCCGAATTCCCCCTGGACGACTCGTACAAGCTAACTCGGCGGTGTTGGAGTATCAAGCTGATTCAAAGCTGCGGATCGACAGCCGTTGCCGCCGGATGAAAATCATCCGAATTCATACAATTCGCATTGCGGCACGGCCTTCTCCATCCCTGCTTCTTGCGTTTCAGTGGCGTTATCGTTCAGTCCACGGGTTACCAATCCCAGGTTCCGTGGGGCGGGAATCTCGTCGTGGAGTGCGGGTCGCGAAGGTCCCAATTCAAGGGGTTTTGACTCTTTATGAGTCAGCAAGTCATTGATTTGTAAGCGACCTCTGCGGGTTCGAGTGATCTCACACCACAACAGCGGGCATCCGCACTTCTTTGGCAGCCTCCCTTCGACCGCGAACTCGTCGTCTGCGGGCTGGTCGCACTCATTGTTGCTGTTGGCAGTTATCCGCGGGAATTGTGAGCGAACGCAGTAGTTCTCACGCAGACCCTCCGCCGTCCGGGACGCTCGCAGAACTCCTCGATCGAAGCAAGGCGCGCAACTTGCTCAAAGCGCGGCGCGCGAGGGCGGTTCTGGGTCGATGTGACTGTTGCAAGGTCCGGAACAGGAGCTGCTTCGCGTGTGGCCAGCCGCCGGGTTGCGTCGCGATCAGAAGCGCGGTCTCTGCAAACATCTCGCCGCGGTGCTTGATCGTCTTGGCTTCGAAATGCGTGTTGATGAACGCGAGCGTCTCGTTCAGGATCTTGAATTCGAGCCGTTCCGCAATCTTGAACCACAGTGCCAGGTCCATGCAGTAATCGAGATCCATTCGAAGCGGGCCCGCTCCCTGCCACGCGGCTCGGCTGAAGAAACAGGCCGGCTGCATGAAGTTATTGCCATCGCACCATCCCAACAGAGACTCCGACGTGACTCTTTCCGGCAACGGTGAGTAAAAGCGTCTGCCCCGCCGGTCGATTTTATGACCAATGCCCACAACGGCTCCCACATCGGGCGCCTCCGAGAAGGCGTCGGCAACCTTGAACAAGGTGGCCGGAGCCAGGAAGTCGTCACTATTGAGCCAGCCGAGGATCTCGCCGGAGCTCGATGCAAAGCCCTTGTTGATCGCATCAGACTGTCCCTGATCCGGAGCGCTCGTCCAGTGATTCAGCCACGGGGAATACTTCCTGATGATGTCTACGCTGTCATCGGAACTACCCCCATCTATGACGATATATTCGAGGTTTGGATAGTCCTGTCGCAACACGGACTGCAGCGTCTGCTGCAGGAATCGTGCCTGGTTGTAGCTCGGCGTTACAATGCTGATCCTGGGCCAATGGCAGCCTTGCCCGAGCCGTCGCGCATGCTCACGGGACGCATCTGTAAATGGCCATCCGCGCTTTTCTCCCGGCGCCACCGGCAAACCCACCCGCAGCGGCGATCCTCCGGTTAGCGCTTCCATCGTGCTCCGATACACGTTTTCTTCTGGATCCGAGTGTATGCGGAATTCTGCCGGTAGTCATGTGAGAATCTTGCACGCCGTCGCCTCGATTTCAATCAGTGCCTTTGGATGCACCAGAGCGCTGACGACCGTTGAGCGCGCAGGCCTGATATCCCCGAAGAATGTTGAGTAGCTTTCATTGAAGAGAGGGAAATCGGCCGCGTTGCGCAACCAAACGGTGGTTTTCACGACATCCCGTAACTCCAGGGTGGCGCTCTTCAGGACCGCTTCCAGGTTGCGCAGGGCCTGAAGGGTTTGGCCAGCGATATCTTCTACCGATATCTGACCGGTTGAGTGGAACGGCAGTTGGCCGGAAATGAAAATCAGAGGCGGAGCCTCCTTCCAGGCAGATAAGTGAGGTGCTCGCATGGATTCCTCCGTCAGGTTGTTGGTTCGCCGGCTCGAGGCAGCCGTTGGGGGGAAAAGGCAGACGGGATGACCCCGTACTCAGCCAAGTGCTCATCGGCCTGCAAGCCCAAAGCGAGCATCGCCGCGAGGCGACTCGCAGCCGGCGCCGTTTGGATTCCATACCCGCCAAGGGCCGCCACCCAAAAGAACCCAGGTACGATCGGATCGAAGCCGATGACCGGGGTCCTGTCATGTACGAAGGAGCGCAGTCCTGCCCATCGGTGCGTCACCCGTTCAACGCTCAGCGTCGTGGCTTCTTCCAAACGGGAGACGGCGACCGCGATTTCCAGGTCGTCCGCCTGCACATCCGCCGGCGGAGTCAAAGTTTCATCCGCCGGGGACAGCATTAAAGCGCCCGCGTCGGGTTTCAAGTAGAACGTTTCCTCAACGTCCACCAACATCGGCCACCCGTCCGCGCGTTGCCCCTGCGGAACCGGTATCAGACAGGCAGTCCGCTTCAGTGGCTGAAGGCCGATTTCTCTCAGGCCCGCAAGTTGGGCAATTGCATCCGCCCACGCGCCCGCTGCATTGATAACAATCTCGGCGCGCAACACCTCGCGCTGGGTGGTGACGCGCCAACTGTTGGAAACGCGCTCCAATCCAATCACTTCGGTGTGCTTGCTCAAAGTTCCTCGTCGGGATTGAAAGAGGCGCAGGTAACCGCGATGCAGCTCGTTGACCTCGATATCAGCACATCGCTCGGTATAGGCTCCACCCCTCAAACCATCCTCGCGCAGAAGGGGATGCAGGCGCGTCGCCTCGAGCGCAGTCGTTTCTCTTAGGCCATCACTGGGCACGGCAGCATCGAGAGTGTGTCGTAGCGCGGACTCCTGTCCGTGGCGGGCTGCCAGTAGGAGTCCGCGTGGCCTCACCAGGGGCTCTGCGCAGAATCCCGCAGGGGGCGAATACAGAAATGAACGACTTGCACGGGTCAGCGCGCGAACCTGCTCGTTGCCGTACGCCTCGTAGAAGACAGCGGCAGAGCGGCCCGTCGAGTGATAACCGGGTTGAGCCTCCATCTCCAGCAAGTGGACCCTTGCGTGCTCCGATAGATGGGCGGCAATCGCAGCGCCGGCCATGCCAGCTCCGATGACGACAATTTCCTGGCCGGTCATCGTCGAGCACCAGCCAATTCGGCAGATAGTGTATGCAACCGATCGAGCAGGGCGTTGGCACGCGGTTGCTTTATGTGTCCGTATCCGCGGACTCCGGCTGGACTCTGCGCCACCTCCATCGCACGGGGTAACGTTTCCGCCGAGAGTGTGTTGGTTAGGCGGGCGACTACATCCAGATACGTGTCGCGGAGCTCTCTTTCGAGCCGCCGCTCGGCACTACGGCCGAAAATATCAAAGGGCCCCTCTCTGAGCCTGCGAAGCCGGGAGAGCACCCGGAAGACCGGTACGATCCAGGAGCCGAAGGCTATTTTTCGTGGATGCCCCGTTCGCTTGTCCGTCATAGCCAGCAGCGGTGGGGCGAGATGGAATCTGACCGAGTCATAACTTTCAAAGTCCTTCGATAGTGCGGATTGAAAGCGTCCGTCGGTATACAAACGTGCCACTTCGTATTCGTCCTTATAAGCCATCAGCTGGTAGGCGCCACGCGCCACGGCCCATGCGAAAGCGTCTCCTCCCTCCAGGCGACTCGTGCAACGCTGGACGCTGTGCATCAGGTCGAGATATCTCTTGGAATACGCCACGTTCCAGTAGTCAGTCAGATCGAGCGCGCGCTTCGCAACAAAGTCCGTTAGGGTATCCGGCGCTGGGGATTGTGAGATGTTCTGCAGTGATGCCGCGCGTCCGGCAGCGAATGCCTTCAGGTTCGCCGTAACTGCCTTGCCGTTGAGACGAATGGCTTCTTCGATAGAGCGCCGCTTCAGTGGAATCGCACCGCACTGCCACGCAAATCCCAACAAGATCAGGTTTGCGCCGATGGAGTCGCCGAGGAGTTGCTCCGAAAGCGTGTTGGCCGCGATGAGTCTGGGAGGCGCCTGTGCAAGGGTCTCCAGTGTCAGGGTGAGTTGCATCTGGGGTATGGATGAGTCTGGATGAGAGTTAAAGTCGGCTGTCGCAGGGACCTCGCTGCTGCCGAAGACTTGCGTCCTGTTTGGTACGATCGTGCTCAGTACTTCCTTCTGAACGGCAGCGATCAGGTCACAGGCGAGAATCACGTGCGCTTCTGCGGGGCCAACTTGTGCGGCCACAATCACGTTCGGATCACGACGCAGACGGACATGGCTGAAGACTTGGCCGGCCTTTTGGCTCAGCCCTGTCATGTCATAGAGGCTGGCACCGAAACCCTCCAGGCGGCCTGCCATTCCCAGAATGGCACTGACAGTCACGACGCCGGTGCCACCGATTCCCGCGATGACCAGGTCAAAGCCGTTGCCTAAATCCGGCAGTCTCGGTTCAGGAATGATTGCAGAGTCGCCGACGGCAGAGTCTGTTGGCGCGCGGCGCCGTTTAGCGCCCGTAACCGTTACAAACGATGGGCAGAACCCTTTGACGCACGAGAAGTCTTTGTTGCAGGCAGACTGGTCGATCTTGCGTTTTCGGCCCAATTCAGTCTCGAGAGGCTGAATCGAAATGCAATTGGACTGAACCGAGCAGTCGCCACACCCCTCACACACGAGCGGATTGATGAAGGCGCGCTGGTCGGGATCAGGATAGGTCTCATTTTTGCGGCGCCGCCGCTTCTCGGCCGCGCATGTCTGCTCGTAGATAATGACGGTGACGCCGGATTCCTTGCGCAGATCCTCTTGCACCCGGGCTAACTCGTCACGATGACGTAGCTCAGTGCCGGTCGGCAATGGCTGGTGCCGGTACTGCTCCGGGTGCTCAGATACGACGACTACGCGCCTGACTCCTTCGGCACTCACCTGGGCCACGACGCGTGCGGCGTTCAAGTGACCTTCCACCGGCTGGCCGCCCGTCATCGCGACGGCATCGTTGAGCAGGATCTTGTAGGTGATGTTCACGCCAGCCTGCACCGCGGCCCTGATGGCCAGGGATCCAGAATGGTTGTACGTGCCATCTCCCAGGTTCTGGAAGATGTGCCTGGTGGCTGTGAACGGGGCCAGGCCAATCCACTGCGCACCCTCCGCACCCATGTGGCCCACAGGTAAGCTGGGCCGCTCGGGTTGGAATAGCACCATGGTATGGCAGCCAATTCCGGTACCGGCCACGGAGTTTATGGGCACGGTTGTCGAGATGTTGTGCGGACAGCCCGAACAAAACGCCGGCCGGCGAGCGATCGAGGCCCCGCCGCGTGTCGTGTTATCGGAGCGTGCGTAAAGGCGGTCAGCCGCTGCAGTGAGTCCGGGAATTCTGGCGGCGATATCTGGAAATGCGGCCTGGATTCGTTCCGCGATGGCACGGGCGACAAGAACTGCATCGAGCGCCGAATCGGAGGGAAGCAGGAAGTCGCCTTCGGGTGTTGACTTGCCGCTGATGCGGGGTCTGCCGGGCTGATTGTAAAGAGCCGCGGCGGCTTGCGACTCGGTATGCGGACGCTTTTCCTCGACGAACAGGATCTCTTCAGCCCTCTGTGTCACGGCCCGGAGCGAGACCGGGTCGAGCGGAAAAATCAGTCCGATTTTGTAAACACCAATGCCAACTTCGCGTGCGATGCCTTCGCTGATACCGAGCAGGCAGAGCGCCGCCAGGACATCCGGGAAGGCTTTTCCGGCCGTTGCAATCACCAAACGTGCCGACTCGGAGCCGAATGCGATCCGGTCGAGACGATTGGCTCGGGCAAATGCCTGGGCGCGCGGCAGCTTATGCCGGATGAGCCGCAGATCCCGCTGCTGCATGGCGAGCGATTCCCGCCGCGCGTGCACGCCGCCTTCCGGCAGGGGCAAATCGGGCAGGGCGAACTGCGGTAGTTCTGAGGTTTGAATGACCGCCGTGCCGTCAGCGGTCTCATTCACCAACTTGAGAGACACAACCAAACCTGAGTACCGGGACATTGCTATGCCGGCGAGTCCCAGATGAAGAATCTCGGCGACCGAACCGGGGTAGAGGACGGGGACCTCCCAGCTGCCCAGTGTCAGATCACTTTGATGTGCCGTGGTGGAGGATTTGCCCGCATGGTCGTCCCCAAAAACCAATAGCACTCCCCCCTTGGGGGCAACACCCTGGAGGTTCGCGTGTTTGATTGCGTCCCCGGACCGATCCACGCCGGGCCCCTTGCCATACCAGAGGGCGAAGACACCGTCGACTCTACGGCCCGGGATCAGATCGAGCAGTTGCGAACCTGAGAGCGCACTGAGGGCGAGATCTTCATTGAGTCCCGGTTGGAACAGGATGTCGTTCTGCTGCAGCAGGGCGCCGGCTCGCCATAATTCGAGGTCATAGCTGCCGAGCGGCGACCCACGATAGCCACTGATCAATCCCGCGGTTTTCAATCCATGCCGGCGATCGAGCTCGCGCTGAGCAAGAGGCAGCCGAACCAGTGCCTGTCGGCCGTTGATGAGTACCGTGGGGCAGTCCAGCCGATACTTGTCATCGAGAGAGATGACTGCCTCTTCAATCGAGGTGTTCATGATCCGAGGGTCTGCAGCGAGCCGCTGTGATGGCGGCGCCCCGACATCACTCGCCACGCGCCATAGGTCATCAGGGGCGCCACATAAAGTGCCAGGATCAGGCATGCGAGTGCCCGATACCCTCGAGAGATGAGCGCCACGAGTCCGAACTGGTTCGCGATGAAGATGGATCCGATCAACAGCGCAGCTGCGGATAACAGGCGCACCGCGTTGGGCATTTCGCTGCTTCGCCGACTGCGGAAAGTGGCGGCCAGCCTTTCATTGACGGCATGAACCGCACCCGTGCCGCTTTCGAGCAGCGCTGCAAAGATCATCAGTTGGAAGGTGATCTGGAAAACCGGCAGGTTCAGCTGCCGCAACATGAAGTCCGACGGCAGGGTTTCGGCGCCGATCTGTGGGTAGAACGCGCACATGCAAATGAAAAAGATCAATGCCGGGAGCATCGCGAGCGGGCCGCACAACAGTCCGGCCGTGATCACATCCCGATTGCTGCTGAAGTGCCGTACGACCGGCAATATCACCACTGCGCCGAGGATGTTGTAGCCCGCATAGAGGGTTCCCCGTGCGGCCCATCCACTGACGACAGGATTGATCGCAAAGCTGGTGGGGATGCGGGCGCCGAATCGCACGAGCGCGAGAACAAAGAAAACGGTGTAGACCGCGTAAAGGAAGAGGGATACCCATTTGAAGAGCTGCTCGACAGAGGTGCTGCCGAACGTGGTAAACACAGCGATCCCGGCAATGAGGCACAGGGTGCCGTAGATCAGAGGCCACCCGAACACTGCGAGCCCGAGAGAGCCGGCGGCCGCACCAAATACGGCCAGGACGACAATGACATAGGCGAAGTAGGCAAACTCGAACAGAAAAGCGAACCGGCCGAGGAGCTCTTTGAAGAAAGATCGGTAGTCGAGCGTGTGCGTCAGGCGAGCAAACAGGAAAGTGACAACGCACACGCAGCTCCAGATCATCATCGCCAGCAGCATGCCGGCGATGCCTCCCCACGGGCCGCTCGGAATGAAGAACTCCGCAAGCTCGCGTCCGGTCGCGTAGCCGCCGCCGATCACCACAGCCTTGAAAGCCAGGCCCGGCAGCAGGAAGCGTTGGAACCAGGAAGGCCGGGGCGCGCCGGGGATCGTGAGGTTCGTGCGCGCCGCTGGCGACATGTGCTGGTTCCCGAGATGGATAGGTTTGGGCTAAAAGGATCCTAAACGGGACCCTTGATCCTGTCCAGAGATCTGTGGGACGATGCGGGCTCTCATAGAGAACGTCAGGCGACTTGAAATTCGACCGACGCAATGGAAGTCCAAGTGGGGTAAAGAACTATGACCAGTCTCGTTCAGGACTCACGTTACCGGCTATCGGTTGTCGTCCTCGCAACCTCCGGAGCTCTTGTGCCGCTGACCGCCTTGGGCGAAGCAACCGGAAATGCCGTCCTCGAAGAGATCGTGGTGACTGCGCAAAAGCGTACCGAGGATGTGCAGGATGTCCCGGCAGCGGTCACGGCGATTTCCTCGCAGCTGCTGGAGGACCTGCACGCAACACAGCTCACCGATGTGGGAGGCTACGTGCCTAGTCTGCAAGTCAACTCCGCAGGCACGCCCGGTCAGACCTCTTTGAGCATTCGTGGCATTGCGCCGGTCGGTCCGGGCGCCACCGTTGCGACCTACATTGATGACACACCCATCGGCAGTAGTTCAGCGTATGGCGGCGGCATTGCGTTTGCCCTGGATCTGCTTCCCTATGACATGCAGCGAATCGAAGTTCTCAGAGGCCCTCAGGGTACGCTGTATGGTGCAAGTTCTATGGGAGGGCTGCTGAAATACGTGCTCACAACACCCTCGTTGGACCATCTCGAGATGCATGCCGGTGGCGACGTGTTCGGAATGTCGAGCGCAGGAAAGGCAGGCGGAGGCGGGCGCATGACGCTGAGCGGGCCCGTGATCGATGGCAAACTGGGAGTGACTGCGAGTTACGCGTCCGAATACACGCCGGGATTCATCGACAACTCGGTGACGGGCGAGGCAGATCAGAATGCATATCGACAGCAAAGCGGCAGACTCGGTTTACTGTGGTCTCCCAGTGATGCCTTATCGGTAAAGCTGAACGCGCTGTATCAGAAGACGGACGCGGAGGGAAACGGAAGCATCGCGTTGGATTCGACCACGCTGCAGCCTCTGGTGGGTGGGCGTAACGACAACAATCTGACCCCTCAGCCGTTTGAGAAGGACATTCAATATTTTACAGCGGCCATCGACTACAAGCTTTTGTGGGCAGACTTCGTCTCCGCGACCAGTTATTCGAAGACGCGAACCGATCAGACACAAGATGCCTCCTACACCTACGGCGTCGCCTTTCCGGCTTTCGGCTTTCCGGCCGGAACCTCACAATACCGGTACGTTCTGCATCTGAAGAAGTACACGCAGGAATTTCGCCTGCAATCACCCACGGGGGCCAAGCTCGAGTGGCTGGGAGGATTGTTCTGGACGTACGAAGATTCCGGCAACTACCAGTCACCCACGGCGATGACACTCGAGGGCGCGCCGATCCCTGAGATCAATCCGATTTTCACCGGACAGCTCCCCTCGACCTATCGGGAATACGCAGGTTTCGGCGACCTCACTTACCACCTGACCGATGCATTCGACCTGTTGGGCGGAGTCCGCTATTCAAAGAACTATCAGGTGTTCAGTGAATTCGCGAGCTCGCCTGTCATTACGCCGGTTGACCTGCCTGATCAGAAATCCAATGAAGGCGTAACAACCTACAATGTGGCGGCGAAGTATCGCTTTGCGCCTGATTGGATGGCATACGTCCGTGTCGCCAGTGGTTATCAACCTGGCGGCCCTAATCTGGCCATCCCCGGAGTTCCGCAGACTTTTCGCTCGGACAGACTCACGAACTACGAGATTGGCCTGAAATCGGAGCTCTTCGACAGGCGCCTGCTCGTTGATGTTGATGGCTTTTACATTGCCTGGAAAGACATCCAACTGCTCTCGAACGGTGCGGGGTTTTCATACGGTACGAATGGCGGGACCGCCAAGAGTGAGGGAATTGAAGCAAATGTGTCGTTTCGCCCGATCGACCGCTGGACATTCGAAGGGACCTTCTCTTACGTGGATGCCGTCCTGACCGAGGACGTCCCGCAGATCGGTGGTGTTGACGGTGACCGCCTACCTAACATCCCCCGCTTCAGCGGGTCGCTGCGCGCCACTTATAGTCGCCCGCTACCGGCGGGTTGGGTCGGAACGCTTGGCGCCGGCGTGCGCGCGCAGGACCGCCGCTATTCAGATGTGAACGGCGCCTCAGACTCCCGGCCCTTACCCGGCTATAGCGCCCTGGACCTTCAAGCCAGCCTGTCGAATGACCGATACACCATTCGTCTGTTTGGCAAGAACATCACCGACAAGCGCGCCTACCTGACCTACAGCCCGCAGGTGAATCAGGCCTTCGGGAATATCACGCAATTTGAAGCTGCAGTTCTGCAACCCCGCGTGGTGGGCGTCTCTTTAGACGTGAAGTTCTAGCCGCCGTCGTGGCCTTCTCAGCGGCGTTGGCTCTTGCCTCGTGGGGGCTTTCGGGCAGGTTTCTCGGCGGCCTCCAAGAGGCGTTTGGGCGGCTCGTGGGCCGGCAGAAGTTTGTTGCGCGCCAATGAGTCCATGAGCTTCTCGTCGTCACTCGTACACCCGGCGACAACCCAGGCCTCCTCACATCCGGGGGCCAGCAGATACGCATGACCCATGCCTGAATCGATGTAGAGGCATTGACCTGTTTCAACGATCACGGGCTCGTAGAACTCGGTGATGACCAGAACCCGGCCGGAGGTCACAAAGATAAACTCTTCGCCCGCGTGGCGCAGCAGCTCGCCGAACTCCTCCAGTGACTTTGCCCGTGCCCGGCCGTAGATGGGGATGATCTTCTTCCTGCTCAGATCCGGACACATGAAGAAGTATTCGTAGCTCGGAGTTTCCACCCGGAGCGCGGTTTCCAGGGTCCCTACGCTTCGACGCGTCAGCATCCGCGGCTCGGGCTCATCGCCGGCGCTGATCAACTCCGACAGGCGCATCTTGAGCCGCTGACTGATCTGCAGCAGCTTGTCATATCCGAGCGTGAGCCGGCCGTGTTCGACTTTGGCAAGCGTTGAGCGAGGAATTCCGGTCCTGTCACTCATTTCCTTCAAGGTCCAGCCGTGCCGCTCGCGAAGAGCGCGCAACAGACTGCCCAAGCTCGGCGCACTGGTCATCGTCAGTATCTTCCGCGTTAGCCTGCGTGCGATTGTAGCAGCCGCTTACCCGGACGCGCGCGTCACATCCATGCCCCGTGGCCAAGACGAATTGACAATACCGAATTGACAATTCTCAGTTTCGGAGATACGGTCCCATAAGGGACCATTGGGTCCCAAGCAGGATCATTCGATAACGACGATCGGGGACGAGGAGCCATACGTTGGAACGGGAACGGGTATCAACATGGGTCAGTGTCATCGTTGCAGTGGTACTTCCTTTGAGTTGTACCGAAGTCGTGGCGGGCGCCGAATACGACGTCGTTGTTAAGGGCGGCAAGATCTACGACGGTACAGGCTCTGCCCCCTACGTTGGTGATGTGGGCATCAAGGGGGATCGAATCGCGTATGTCGGTAAGCCACGTACCCTGAGAGCCAAGCGCACGATCGACGCGCGCGGTCTCGCAGTCGCGCCCGGGTTCATCAACATGCTCAGTCAAGCCCAGGAGAGCATCTTTGTGGATGGTCGCGAGGAGAGCGACCTCTTCCAGGGAGTGACATTGGAGGTGACCGGCGAGGGCGACTCGATGGGGCCACTCACCGATCAGATGGCCTCGCGCGGCGAAGCGCGTCAATCCGACATCAAGTACCGCATCGACTGGCGCACCCTCGGTCAATATCTCGAGGGGAGAGAACGCGCGGGCATTTCACTCAATTTGGCGTCGTTTGTCGGTGCGTCAACGGCGCGCGAGTATGTTCTTGGCGAGAACGACGTCCAGCCTTCGAGTGAGCAGTTGCGCACTATGCAGGCGTTGGTGAAAGGAGCCATGGAAGAAGGCGCGCTCGGAGTTTCGTCCGCGCTCATCTATGCGCCGGCCACCTTTGCCAAGACAGACGAGTTGGTCGCGCTCGCGAAGGAAGCGGGGCGATGCGGCGGAATTTACATTACCCACATGCGCAGCGAAGCAGATCGGCTGCTGGAAGCAGTGGACGAAACGATCTCAATTGCGCGCGACAGCGGCGCATCCGCGGAAATCTATCACTTGAAAGTGGGCGGTAAAGCCAACTGGCCGAAACTCGGGCCGGTCATCGACAAGATCGAGGCCGCTCGGAAGTCGGGTACTCGAATTACGGCCGACATGTATACCTACACTGCCGGCGGTACCGGACTCGACACCTCGTTTCCTCCGTGGGTGCGGGAGGGCGGCGTCGAGGAGTCGATTCGTCGACTTCGGGACCCGCAAATTCGCGCCCGAGTTGCAATGGAGATGAACGATCCGCACGGCGGCTATGAAAATCTCTATCTCGCCGCTGGCGCGGAGGGCATGCTCTTTGCCGCCTTCAAGAGCGACTCGCTCAAGCCTCTTATTGGGAAGACGCTGGCTGAGGTGGCTCAGATGCGGCACAAGAGCCCGGAAGAGACTGCCATGGACCTGGTCAGTGAAGATGGTTCGCGGGTCATGGTGATCTACTTCGTCATGTCCGAAGACAATGTGCGTAGGGAAACGACGCTTCCCTGGATGAGCTTCGGCTCGGACGGCGAGGCCGCATCTCCCGAGGGCGCTTTTCTCAAGTCCCATTCACATCCGCGTGCCTACGGGAATTTCGCCAAGCTGCTCGCGCAATACGTACGCACTGAACATGTAGTTACGTTGCCGGATGCAATTCATCGTCTTACCGCGTTGCCCGCGGCAAATCTGTCGCTGTCTGATCGGGGCTCACTCAAAGAAGGTTACTTTGCAGACGTCGTTGTGTTTGATCCAGCGACGATTCAGGATCATGCGACCTACATCAACCCCCACCAGTTGGCTGATGGCGTCCGGACTGTCCTGGTGAATGGGGGCATTGCTTTGGACGAGGGCAAGGCAACAGGCGCACACACGGGCCGCATTGTGCGCGGTCGTGCTTGGACCGGATGGAAGAGTGGCGGCTGCCGCGCTTCGTCCAAGGACTGGGAATGGGCGCCTTAGCGCTGCCAAAGGGCGACTCAAAGCTCACAGCAATTCAACCAGGACCAACACGACATGCCTATTGGAACTTCCGTCTGGCTCAGCTTGATGTTGCTGATTTCGCCGCTTGCCTCGGCTGTGGCGCAGCCGGCGCCCCCTGTTGCCACGCACCTGATCGATGTGGACGGGCACAAGATCGCCTTTCACGTCACGCCGGGACATGGCCCCACGATCGTTTTGGACGCTGGCGGTGGGCTGGACTCGTCGTACTGGGATGCCTTCGTGCCTGAATTGGCGAAGCGCACGGGTTCGCAAGTCATAACCTATGACCGCGCGGGTATGGGCGCCAGTGACGATGTAAGCGGCGCCTGGGATGTCCATAGCGCGACCCGGGACCTTGCCGTCGGCCTCGAGAAGCTCCATGCCACCCACCGCGTGATCCTGGTCTCACACTCCCTGGCCGGGGAGATCGCCACCTATCTGGTCGGACAGCATCCTAAGTGGTTCGTCGGCGCCGTCCTGGTCGACGCGAATGTCCCTGATGTTTTCACGGATGAGGCTATCGCAAGGATGCAGGCGATATATGCACCGATAATCGCCTCCATCAAGGCCGCTCCACCTCCGCCGAGCAAGTCGGGACGCCAGCTCCTGGCGCTCTCCATCTCGTTCGTCGAGACGTCGCGCGCTTTTCACGGCGTGACCTGGCCGGCGTCGGTACCTGCCATCGTGATCGTGTCGGAGAAGACCCCCTTTGAAGATCCGGCCGATGTGAAATGGTGGAAGGACGCGCACGCACAGTTTGCAGGGCACGCCCCCAACCGGCGATTGGTCACCGCGGCGGGCAGCTCCCACGATGTCGCCCACGATCGACCCGATGTGATCTCGAGCGCGATCTCCGATATAGCCGCCGGCTCGCCGCGCTAACGGGACTTGGTCGAAGACAGGCACGCACTGGTCGAGAAGCTGGCTACCCGGCACGGACCGGGGCTGCGCCGATTTCTGCGCTCGCGCGTGCGTAACACCGCCGATATTCCAGACATCATCCAGGAGGTTTTCTTGCGATTGCTTCGTGTATCCAACCACGAAGCAATCCGTGCCCCCGAAGCCTACATCTTTACGATCGCTCAACACGTTGCGCAACAACACTCTCTACAACGGACACCGGACACGGCCTCAGCCAGGCTCGGCGAGGTCTTGTCTGAGCTGCGTGCCGTCACGGAAACGGATCCGGCCCTGGAAGCGATTGCGCAGGAAAGCGTGGAACTGTTGGATCGCGCACTATTGCAACTGTCTCGCAAGGCGCAGGCCACATTCCTGCTCTATCGGCGCGACGGCAAGTCCATGGATGAAATCAGCCAGGAGCTCGGAATCTCACGCTCCATGGCCAAGAAGTATCTGGTCAAAACGCTGGTGCATTTCCGCAAACAGTTAAAGGACGCGGAATAGGGACGCGCAAAAAATAATTGTCGCCGCGGGGGTATCTACCTTTAAAAAAAACACTCAATACCAGCATGAAGCCGTCGCGTCCAAAGACGACGGCGCTAATTAATATGCGGGGTGGTCTCATGCGACTGAGTGTTCTTGCCGCGGCGATATGTTTCTCGGTGGTCGGCTCATGCATGGCTGACGAATCGCGCGCTTCGATCGAGCAACCGACCCGCACTCCTGCTACCAATGCTTCCGTAGAAAAGAACGAATCCGAACCGACTTCACAAGGGAAGGCGGCTCAGCTCGAGGAAATCGTCGTCACCGGCTCCCGCATCGCGCGCGCCGGTTTCAAGGCTCCAACTCCCACCACGGTTGTGGGCGCCGACCAACTGCAGATCACATCGGCAAGCAATGTCGGTCAGGCGCTCAACCAGGAAGTTCCCGCTCTTACGCCATCCCTCACGCCGACGAGCTCGACTCGTAGTTCCCAGAATGCAGGAGGCAATTTTCTCGATCTGCGAAACCTGGGAGCAAACCGCACCCTGGTGCTTGTGGACAGCTCGCGCTTCGTACCGACAACTTCGGTCGGTACGATCGACACGAATGTCATTCCATCCGCCCTGATCGAACGCGTCGATGTCGTTACCGGTGGCGCATCGGCAGCCTATGGCTCGGACGCAGTGGCAGGCGTCGTCAACATCCTCTTGAAGAAGGACTTAAATGGCTTCGAAGGAAAGGTGCAGGGCGGCCTCTCGCAGCTCGGTGACAATGCAAGCCGCAACGTGTCGCTGGCCTGGGGCGCGCCCTTCGCCGGCGGACGCGGTCATGTCGAGATCGCCGGAGAATATGAGGATAATGACGGTGTAACCGATGTAACGAGCCGCTCCTGGGCACGGGGGCAATATGGCCTGATCGCAAACCCCGCCTTTACTGCGAGCAACGGCCAGCCGCAGCAACTCATTGTTCCGGATGTCCAACTGAGGGTCGCCACCGCCGGCGGCCTCATCCTGAGCGGGCCGGCTCGCGGCACACAATTTTTGCCTGGCGGCGCAACGGCTCCGTTGGCTTTTGGAAATCCCGCTGGCGGCGCGCTCATGTCGGGCGGCGGCAGCCTCAATCCTGGACTGTATCAGGTGCTGTCCGTCCCACTCGACCGCGAGAGCGCTCTGGGGCGTGTCTCCTACGAGATCACGCCGTCGGTCACAGCGTTCGCGGAAGGTTGGTGGGCACGATCGCACACCTTCAATCCATCGCTCACGCCGTCCTTCGACTTCGGCTCGTTGATCCAGCCTGACAATGCGTATCTGCCCGCTTCGCTTCGCTCGGCAGCTCCCTTTGCCTTTGGCGAATTCAACACCTGGGACCTGATCAAAGCGTCCAACACGAACGAGACCCAACGCTATCGCGGCGGTCTCTCGGGCAAGATCGGAAGTCAGTGGACGTGGGCCGCCGATGCCCAGTATGGGCGCAATCGCTACACCGCCTATCTTTTCGACAATCTCATTTCCAGCCGGTATTCGCTGGCGGAAGATGCCGTCGTGGATCCGGCCACCGGGCAAACTGCCTGCCGCTCGTCGCTGACGACATCGTCGAACGGATGCGTGCCGATCAACCTCTTCGGTGGAACTCCGTCGCAAGCAGCGATTGACTATGTGACCGGCACACAGAGCCTCGTCACCAGGCTGACGCAAACCGCGGCGCAGGCAAATATCCAGGGCGAACCCTTCTCCACGTGGGCCGGACCGGTATCCGTCGCGTTCGGTGGCGAATACCGGCGTCTGACCCTCGACACGACAGTGGACTCACTCTCAGCGGCGCAGTCGTTCCTCATCGGCAATCCCCAATCCATTTCCGGTCGATATTCCGTGACCGAGGGCTTTGCGGAAGGACTTGTCCCGTTGGTGCGAGATGTACCGTTCATCCGTGCACTTGATTTCAATGGGGCGGTGCGCCTCACGCATTACAGCACCAGCGGCACCGTCACGACGTGGAAGGCAGGCCTGTCCTATTCGATGACGGACGAGCTGCGCTTCCGCGCCACGCGATCTCGCGACATCCGAGCCGCGAACCTCGCGGAGCTTTTCACGTCCAGTCAGCTGCTCTTCACCACGATCGCGGACCCGGCTACCGGGCAAAATGTCCTGGCGCGCACCCTGTCGGTCGGCAACCCCGATCTCGAGCCTGAGAAGGCGGACACCACGACGATCGGGCCGGTCTATCAGCCGTCCTGGCTTCCGGGCTTCAGTGCATCCGTCGATTACTACAACATAGAGATTGACGGTGCGATCGCACAGCTCGGCGCCCAGGACATCGTGACGCGATGCTCTAATGGTGACACAGCCTTGTGCTCCTTTGTCACTCGCGATGCCAACAACCTGCCCTCGCAAGTCACTCTGACCTACCTCAATCTCGCCAGCATTCATACGAACGGCCTCGATATCGAGGCGAGCTACAACCGCACGCTCTCGAGCGGAGACAAGATAGCGCTCCGCGCTCTCGGCAACTACGTCCATCGTCTGTCGTCTACCAACGGCACTACTTCGATTGACCTGGCCGGGATTGTCGGAACGAGTATCGGCGGGATCGGGGCCGGCAACAGCGGTTTGCCACACTGGCGGGCCGACGCTTCTGAAAGCTACACGCATGGACCGCTGACCTTCTACCTGGAGCAGAGATTTATCGGCGCCGGCCGTTATACGAATTTGTACACTGTCAGCGATAACTCTGTCGGATCGCGCCTTTATCTGAATGGCACGATCAGCGCGAACCTGGGCGACCGGTTCCAGATATACGCAACCATCAACAATATTCTCGACAAGGACCCGCCGCGCGATCCGGAGAACTTTCTCGAACCTGCACAGACCAATGCGGTGCTTTACGATGTGATCGGGCGAACATTCACCGTGGGAGCCAGGGTCAATTTCTGATGCGGTCAACTTCCAGAAAGGATTCAACATGATCCGCAAATCGGCTATCCATCGATACTGGCCGCTTTTAGTTGTCGGATCCGTGTTGGGCGCACCGGCCTCGGCGCAGACATATGATCTGATCATTCGCGGCGGCACGATCTATGACGGGAATGGCGGCACCCCTTGGGTGGGCGACGTTGCTGTTGAGAAGGGGAAGATTGTCGCGGTTCAGCCTCGAGTTGCGGGCACCGCGACGAGGATCGTCGATGCGCGCGGGCTCGCCGTCAGCCCGGGGTTTATTGATCCCCACACCCATGACATCCAGGCGATCAGGACGGTGAAGGGGTCGTTCCTGGACGAACAGGACCTGGCGCAGGGGATCACCACGGTCATCCTGGGGCCGGACGGTCAGGAGTCGCCAAAGAGTCTTCAAGAGTTGATATCCGCGGCCCGACGACAGGGCACGTCTCAGAATTACGGCTGTTATGTCGGACACAACGGCATTCGCGCGGAAGTGATCGGTCATGCGCACCGTGCGGCTACCGCGACGGAAATGGAGCAAATGAAAGCGCAGGTTCGGCAGGGGATGGCGCTGGGTTGCGTGGGGCTCTCGGCAGGGTTGATGTACGATCCGGGGATGTTCAGCCCGCCTGAGGAAATTGTCGACCTGGCAAAGGAAGTGCAGCCGTTTGATGGCATATACGACTCGCATTCCCGTAACCCGGTCACCGATTTCATTGGCAGCGAACTGGAAACGGCTCATATCGGAATCGCAGCCGGCATCCCGGCGAAGCTGGGACACATCAAGGCCGTCGGGCTGACCAACAAGGGCAAGTCGACTGAGCTCATCGCCGCAGTCAATGCCTTGCGGTCACAGGGGCACCAAATTGTCGGCGATGTCTACCCTTATGACGGCGCTGCAGCACTGGATCTGCAGGATCTCATTATCTTCCCCAGCCAAACCGACGCGCATGGCCTCTCAAACGATCAGAAGCAGGCGAAAATCAAGGCTGCGATTGCGGATGCCGTAGCCAGGGCCGCGCTGAAAGAGACGAGCGAGAAGGGCCTGAACAATGGATTTTCGTGGATCAAGGTTGGAGCTTATACGGCCAGCCGCATCGTTGTGGCGCCGGGTCAACCTCAGCTGGTGGGCAAGTTCATTTCGGTGCTCGCCCAGGAGCGTGGCGAGGATCCGTTCGACATCCTGACGCAAATCCTGGCTAATGCCAAAGGCCCGATCATTATGGTGATCGGAACCATCGATGAGCAGGATATGCGCAACTTCCTCGTTCAACCTTGGGACATGATATCGAGGGACAGCTCCTACATTGGGTTGCCAATTCCCGCACATCTCCGCTCGACGGGCGCCTTCGCCAGGGTGCTTGGACGTTATGTTCGCGACATGAAGCTTCTTTCTCTCCAGGAAGCCGTTCGCAAGATGACCTCATTGCCCGCGGACTTTCTGCGACTGTACGATCGGGGTCGCCTCGCTCCCGGATAAGTTGCCGACATCACCGTTTTCGACTCGCAAACGGTCGCCGACCTGTCGGATTACGCCAACCCCAAGAAACTTGCGCAAGGTGTCGTCGCGGTTTTCGTCAACGGCATGAGCGTATGGGAGAGCGGCAAACCCACTGGCGCCACGCCTGGATTGTTCGTTCCCCGCCAGCCGAGGCCGCACTGAGATCGCGCGGTGTTCCCCAGCCAATCGCAGGTTGGAGTTGGCTCGTTCAAGTGCAGAAGGTGCGATTTCAACTGACACCCTGCGTTGACTCTGGAGCGCTACCCCTGATTTGCGATGGCGGGAATCGCCATCGCTCTGCGATTACAGTATTACCAGGTTGCGCAGGGCAGGGAGCCATGAAGAGTACACGCAGGCCCCAACGCATCGACGAACGCTTCGTCCGCAGAATCGCTCTGGCGACGCTGGCGGGCACCAGTATCGAGTGGTACGACTTCTTCCTGTATGGGACTGCCGCGGCGCTGATATTTCCTACGGTATTTTTTCCGGCGGACATGCCGGCCGCCATCGCGCAGCTCGCCTCCTTCAGCACGTTTGCCGTTGGCTTCGTGGCCCGACCACTGGGTGGCATCGTCTTCGGTCACTTCGGGGACCGTATCGGCCGCAAGAAGGCGCTGGTCATTGCACTGATAATGATGGGCTTCGCGACCACTCTGATCGGTTGCCTGCCGTCGTATGCATCTGCCGGGGCCGCCGCTCCAGTGCTGTTGATTGTGCTGCGGTTCGTGCAGGGCATAGCGATCGGCGGTCAGTGGGGCGGCGCGGTGCTGATCGCCACAGAAAGCGCGCCGCCGGCCAGGCGTGGGTTTTACGGTAGTTTCGCGCAGGTCGGTGCACCTGCTGGTGTCATTCTCGCCAATCTTGCCTTCCTTCTGGTGACTGCCAATACCTCGCAACAGGCATTCATGCACTGGGGTTGGCGCCTGCCTTTCCTTTTCAGCATCACGCTCATTGCCGTCGCGCTGTTCGTGCAGCTCAGCTTGGAGGACACCGCGGCGTTCTTGAAGCGGCGGCAGATCGGTCAGGATCTAGAGAGCCAGTTCGAGGCTCATGCCGGGAAGAGCGAGCGCAGACGCTCGCCGGTGCTGGAAGCGTTGTGTACGCATCCGAAGCAGATCGCGCTGGTAGCGGGAGCGTCGCTGGCCGTGCTAGTACCCTTCTACATCCTGATAACCTTCGTGATCGCTTACGGCACCGGTGCGATGGGGCCGCACGTCTCGCGCAGCACAATGCTCGCAGGAGTGCTCGTGGGCGCCGTTGTCATGGTGCCGTCGCTGCTCATCGCGGCTGCGTGGTCCGATCGTTACGGTAGACGCGGTATCTACATGGCTGGCGCTGCATTGCTGGCTGTGTGGAGCTTCGCAGTTTTTCCCTTGCTCGACACGGGATCGTTTCTGTGGATCTGCGCCGGTATCGGTGTGGGCCAGGTGTTCGTTGCGATGATGTACGGGCCGCACGCTGCGTTGGTCTCCGAGATGTTCAGCACCGACGTACGCTACTCAGGCGCTTCGCTGGGCTATCAGCTTGGCGCAATTTTTGGCGGTGCCTTTGCACCCATCATCGCCACGGCGCTGCTCGCCGAATATCACAGCACGCTCGGGATTTCGATCTACATGGCCATCGCATGCGCGATCACGATAGTGTCGATATGGCTGTTGCAAGAGACCGCGGGCAGCAATATGGAGAAGCACGTTATCGCGGGGTAAGCCACCGGGGCGCACGAGACCTACTGGAATTCCGCAGCCGGCGACGACGGCTGCCAGCGATCGATGAGCTCGAGCTCGGGCAACAGTGCGCTCACGAAGTTGATGAATACGGTGGCATTGCTGGTTGGGGTCCTGCCCGAATGCACCGCGAAGACCCCCCATTCCACCCCTTCGCAGAAATCGGACAACACCGCTCGCAACGCGCCCCGGCGCAGCTCGTTCGCAATGATGGCCCGTGGCACATAGACCAATCCGAGGCCCGAGCGCGCAGCGAGCACCAACGCCAGGTTCGAGTCAGTGACGGTCATCGGGCTGACCGGAACCACTACCTGGCCTTTCGGCGTTGTGAAGCGCCACTTCGTGGTGTAAGGCTTCGCGCTTGCGAGTCCGAGGCACTGGTGCTTCGCCAACTCGGCGACGTCCGAGGGAGTTCCGTGTTTCGCCAGGTAGCTCGGAGCCGCCGCGACCACGAGGGGCGAAGTGGCCACGCGCCGCGCAGTCAACGTGGAATCCGTCAATTGCTGAGCGAAGCGAATCACCACGTCGTAGCCTCCGGCAATAATATCGACAAAGGATTCCGACGTATGCGCGTCGAGCTGGATTTCCGGATACCGTTTCGCGAAGTCAGTGTGCAGCTTCGGCAGCAAGGCGGCGCCGCACATGCCGCGGGAACCAATACCATGCGCTTCCAGCCAATCAAAATTGGCACGCGCAGCCTGCATTACCTCTGCAGAGGCCGGGGTTCGCCGACAGTCATCGCCGAAGGTGGCCCTGGCTTTTCATTTTCGGAAGCATTCGCGAGACCGAAGCCGAGCGGTTGGCAGATCGTTTTCCTGTTTCGAGGTTATGAGTCAAACTCAATAGCAGAAGAACCCACGGCGCAGGCATGCCCGTGATGGTGGCAGGAACTGGCAGCTTGGCACTATGAATAGTGGCAAGCTGGCTCTGGTCTCGGGTAGCCGGCCATGTATTCTTCTTAGTGCCGGCCACGGCAAATAGGAGTTACAAAGATGACTTTCCCGCTCGAGGGCGGCTGCGGTTGCCGATTGCTTCGCTATCAAATGGTGACAGCGCCCTTATTCGTGCACTGTTGCCATTGCCGATGGTGTCAGCGGGAAAGCGGCGCATCATTTGCACTCAATGCGATGATTGAAGCGGACCGAGTCGTCCATTTAGGTGCGGAACCAGAAATTGTCGACACGCTTTCGAACAGCGGAAGAGGACAGAAGATTGCCCGCTGCCCGAAGTGTCACGTCGCCATTTGGAGTAACTATTACGGTGCCGGCCCCGTCATCCGGTTCGTTCGTGTCGGCACACTTGATACACCGGACTACCTGCCACCCGACGTACACATTTTTACAGCATCGAAGCAGCCGTGGTTTCAACTTCCCGTGGACGTTCCAGCGGTGCCTGAATACTACGACCGGGAGGCTCTATGGCCTGCGGCGAGTCTCGCGCGCCGCCAGGTGATCTTGCCCAAGATAGAGGCTTATCTCAAAGCCTGGTAACGCCGACCAGGTCCGCGCAGCATTACACCAATCGCTTTTGCAGAGCATATAAAACCGCTTTCGTGCGGTCGTTTACTCCCAGCTTGGAGAAGATGCTCGAGACGTGATTTCTCACAGTACCGTCGCTGATTTTTAGCGCCTCGGCGATCTCGCGATTCCCGATCCCGCTCGTCATCAGTTTCAGTACGGCGGTTTCGCGCTCGGTCAGATCGACCGGTTTCTCAAATGCGTCGTTGCGCCAGGAGGCTCCCTGGTTCGATGCGTCCAACGCTGCTGCCAAGGGTGCGTAAAGATAAGCCCCACCGGCTGCTACCGTTCGGATCGCATCGACCAGGACTTCGGGTGTTACGCCTTTGAGCAGGTAGCCGCGGGCGCCCGCGCGCACGCCAGCGACCAGGGCTGCATCGTCTTCGAATGTCGTGAGCAGCAGTGTTGGCGGCAAAGCTCCCACGGCGGTGAGCGCCGAGATGACTTGGACTCCATTCATTCTCGGCATCCTTACATCCAGCAGAAGAACATCAGGCTTGTGGGACAGTGCGGTTTGTACCGCGGCTTCACCGTCCTCGGCCTCTGCCACAACGGCCAGTCCATCAAAGAGTCCCAAGAGAGCGCGGATTCCGCTCCGTATCAGCGCCTGGTCGTCAACGATGCAGATCCGGATCAAAGGTAGGTACCGACCGACGCCGGGAGGGTGCCGCGAATGCAAAATCCCTTGTCGGGCAGGCTGGTTATAGAGAGCTCGCCGCCCAGGCGCCCGAAACGCTCGCGCATTCCGGCCAATCCGTTGCCTTCGACGAAGTATCCGCCGCAGCCGTTGTCTCGAATGGCTATGCCGACTGAACCGTCCACGGCCTGCTCGAGGTCGATGTTGAGCCGTGTGGCCTGGGCGTAACGCAGCGTGTTGGTGATCGCTTCTTGCGTACAACGGACTAGCGTGTCCGCGCGGGCAGGGTCGAGATCCCAGAGTTCTGCAGGCAGACTCAATTCCACTTCCAGCCCCACTGCGCCTTTCGTCAACGCGAGCAACGTCGTGCGTAGATCGGCGGGATCGACGCGAACGCGATTCACGATCGTTCGCACCTCTGTGAGTAGTGCGCCAGCGACCTGCCGCGCACACTGCACGTGTTCAGCCGTTTGACCGTCGGCAAGGCGGCCGGCTACATCAAGATGAATTGTCAGTGTGGTGAGGCTATGCCCAAGAATATCGTGGAGGTCTCTCGATATGCTGAGCCGCTCGGACATGCGAGCGTTTTCGGTCATCAACGCTTGCGCGGCGTGCAACTCTCTGTTCACCCGCGCCAGTTCGTCGTGCGCCCGTGCTTCGCTACGAGCAAGCCGCGCAGCGCTGATTGCAAACACCTGAAATCCGATCGCGACAATCAGAATGAGAAAAGGAAAGCTACTGCTCGACTCGGTCGTGCATTTCATCACCGCGAGCGCCAGGCCCTGAAGGCCGGCGGCCGCAAGTGCCGTGCGCGAGGACGTCGCCCAGCCGATTTGCCAAGCCACGACGACCAGCAGACAGGTGACGATGAAGCTCGGATAGAGCCAAACGAGAAATAACGCCGCGGCTGATTGAATCCCCAATGAGGCGGCCTGTACGCGCGGGTTGGGCGTCGCGTCATTCTGCGTGGCGAGAAGATAGGCAGCCACGAAGAAGGTATATCCCACCGTCCATTGGGCAACCCAATGCGGCGAATTCTCGAATAGCTGCGGCTCGAACAGGCGGGCATAGGCCGCGTAGACACCGATAGCGGCGACCATCAACAGGCAGGCCAGGCGCAGGTTGTTGTCACGCCAATGGAGCTGGCCCGTCATGGCCGGGATCGAAGGTTGAATCACTGCCCGACATTAGCAGAGCTCCCCGCCGTAGTCCCATGACGCCAGTCATGGGTCGAGACCATGACTAGCGCCACTTCCGAAGATCATCGACCGGCAGGAAACTATCGGCTATTCACACACTTACCCGAGGGGGTTTCCCATGCGTTCTATTCTGCGTTTCTGGGCCGTGCCCACTACGTTGGTCCTGATTTCGTGCGCGATCGCGTTGCCCGCTGCGCCTGCGGTTGCACAGACCATGGATCACGGCGAAATGGCGACCGGATCACCGGCGACGCCGTCGGTCGGACAGGCGCTCTTCGACAAGCTTCGCGGACTGGTCGGAACATGGGACGCAAAGCTCGGCAATGGCGTCATGACGGACACCTTCAAGCCGTTCGCATTCGACACGGCCGTTCTTGGGGAGGAGTGGCTGAACGGCAAGCAGATCACGAGCACGGTGTTCTATGTGGTGAACGGCGAACTGCGCGCCGATCATTACTGCGACTACTTGAATCAACCGCGCTATACAGCCGTCCCGTCACTGGATCCTGACATACTCGACTTCCAGTTTCGGGAGGCCACCAATCTCGACACCCATCCAAAGCATTTCCATGGCACGAAGTGGAAGATCGTCGATTCGACTCACCTGATCCAGGACTGGTTTGTCATGGGAGGCAAGAATCCTGTTTCGCTCGCGCACATGGAATTCACCAAGCGCGCTGGCGAGGTGCCGCCCCCGCAATTGAAGTAGGGGCGCACCAGACGCTGAGTGGTTTTCCGGTTGGATTGCGACGGCGAATCAGTGGGATCCAGGCGAAGTCTTTGCTGCCGCGGCCGACCGGCTTTGCGACGAGGTGCGCAGGCGCAATTGATTCAGTTCTAAAGTAATGCTCAGCCATTCGTCCCGGGTCGCGGTTGAGGCGGGTTGCCCCCGCTGCAGTTGATCCAGAATCTCGCTCAGTCGCTCGTCAGTCAATTTCATGAGTGATTCCCGTGGCCGCCGTCAGGGACTCGAGCATAGCGGATTTCACCCCAACCCGCGCCCACCCAGGCGCTCCTCGGCTGGTCCCCTCGCGCATCGTCTGTATACTTGGATGCTACGGGATACCGCAGTTTGGAAAATCGGCCGCATGGGCCGATGTGGAAACGGTGAGGTTGGTAATGGCAGATATCACAGTCGTCGGTCCCGGAGCGATCGGAGGAACCGTTTGCGCATGGCTGTCACAGGATCCGCGGCATCGAGTGACATTGGCCGCGCGCAGCCGGTTGGAACGACTGGATGTCCACACACCTCAGGGTGACATGAGCGTGCAGCCGCTGGTGCTGACCGATCCGGCCCTGGCGAAACCGGCGGATTGGGTGCTGATCGCCACGAAGGCTTATGACGTGGTCGGTGCTTCACATTGGCTGGAACACTCATGCAATTCCGACACATTGGTGGCGGTTCTGCAGAACGGTGTCGAGCACGTAGCGCGCTTTGCTCCTTACCTGCCTGTGGAACAGATTGTGCCTGTTATGGTTGACTGCCCGGCTGAGCGGATCCGGCCGGGTGTCATCCGCCAGCGCGGGCCCGCACGCATGGTCGTGCCGCGGGGTGGGCCCGGCGCGGCGTTCATCGATCTGTTCGCCAACACGCGTATCGTAGTAACAGACAGTCCTGACTTTCGCACAGAGGTCTGGAAAAAGCTCTGCTACAACAGCGTCGGGGCTCTCTCTGCCATTTTGCTCAAAGGCGCCGCCATAGCACGGCACGAAGGTGTTGTGCAGCTCATGTATGGAATCGTTCACGAATGCATCGCCGTCGGGCGCGCGGAAGGCGCCCGGCTGGCTGACTCCGTTGCCGACAATGTTATCAGCGGCTATCAGGCGGCTCCTGCGGATTCTATCAATTCGATGCATGCCGACCGGATTGCCGGGCGGTTGATGGAAATCGACGCCCGCAACGGGGTCATTGTGCGGTTGGGTCGCAAACACCGCATTGCGACTCCGCTCAATGCAATGATTGTCGATTTGCTGCAGGCGGCACAGGGGTAGGCGCGCTTCCGGTGCCTCGATGATCTAGACTTCTCGCCGCCACAATCTGCCCGAATTGCATCCGGACTGCGTCCGAATCGGTTTCCAAACTGCTCGAGCGGATCGGAAAACAGCGAGGGCGAGTGATGCAACCTTATTGCGGCAAGCGGACTGTTGACGTGATAACTGCGGGCACGGCGTGTGTGGTATTTGCGCCGCTCGCAGCGGGGATTGCGCTTGCAACGTGGCTCGAAGACGGCGGCCCGCCGTTGTTCTTGCAGTCCCGTGTCGGTCATCAGCGTCGGCCGTTTACGGTCTTCAAGTTCAGGACCATGCGCGATGGACAGGCCACATATGTTGGGCGTTGGCTACGTCAAACAGGACTGGACGAATTGCCGCAGTTCATTAACGTCTGCCGCGGGGAAATGAGCGTCATCGGTCCCCGGCCACTCACCGATGGAGACATCCAGCGTCTCGGCTGGGCCCGTCAGGACTACGACTGGCGATTCACGGGGAGACCGGGAATCACCGGGCTATCACAGCTTCTAGCGGGCAGAAGTGCCCGCTACAGCCGCCGTCTGGAGCGTCTTTATCTTCGGCGCCAGAGTCTCTCGTTCGATCTGCGACTCACTGTGCTGTCTTTCGCCGTGAGCTTAGTGGGCAAGCGTCTCGTGCGCCGTTGGCTGCGGCACGCTACTGGCAAGTTGGCACAAGAGGGACGAGTCGCCCGAGATGCGCCGCCTTCTGCGACATTCCAACGATAACTACCCGCCAGGGCCCGAATAAACGCTTCGAGCGTTGGATTTAGGTGCCCTTGGTGCGCTCGAGTGTCACGACGATGTTGTCGGCGAGATGAAAGGCTAGTCGCCCGCCTTCGATAGAGTTCGCGTTCGGATCTACATCCGTGAACTCCAGTGGCACGTTCAAGTACTTGGGGCGCCGGTCTAGGGGCAATGTTGCTGATTCTTGCCGTGTCAGTCGGTGGCAAGCTGCTCGGAGGCAGTATTGGCGCACGAATCGCCGGCCATCATTGGCGGTCGACCGGAGTTGTCCCGCCTGTGAATTTCAACCGGGCCTGTTCCATCCGGTAGCGATATTCACGGCTCCAGCGCAAAAAGTGTCGTAACGCAGTCATCGCGTACACG
>JAXDQF010000007.1:0-39061 GCA_034668025.1 Gammaproteobacteria bacterium
GAGCTGTTGAGAACGGGCGCATTGCCTGATGGCGAGTGAGTATTGGTGGCGAAGTCAAAGAATTTGTCGAAGTCTGTAGCCAATGTCGTCTACGTACCAACGGCTTTGGCATACGGCTGGAGCTTCCTCGGGTTTGTTGTTTCGGGCTTGCTTCTTTATCTCGCGTTTATGGCGCTCGCTTTAAAAATGGACTTGTTTGAACATCTGCAGAGATGGCCGAAGAGTTCCCAGGCAGCGCTATACAGCGGCCCTCCATTGGTGGCACTCGGATGTTTGTTTTCCACCCTGCCGACTAGCTATCTCATGCTCATTCCAACGGGAATCTACGCAGTGCTCAGCATATCGGGTGGCGTCGCGTTGATTGGGAAGTTTAACGCAGCTCCATAGTTCTCTCTTAGTTGAGAGTCAACCGAACGAGGACGGCGATATCGATACCTGATGACCTCAACCTCTATGCTTACGTTGGCGATGATCCATCGGACCCGCATGGATTCGACGGGTTAGCTGATAACAATTGCGGTAGCCGTGTTGGAAACGCTGCGAATTGCACTGCATATGGCGCTACACAGGAGCTTGCTGGAGGTAACTTGCGCATTCTTGCAAGGGGCTCTCGAGAAGACAGGCTCGCTGTTGAAAGAAACCTTCACGAGACTCTGCCGATCGGACCTGAGGAAGGTCAATCGTTCTATATAAAGATACAGGAGGCGCTGGGGCTTCTCCCACCGCCTTACAGATGAAATATCAACTGATCCTTCAGTGGCCAGCGTCCACGATCCAAGATTACGACGCGATGATTGAGCTGGAAAGTGCCATGCTACGAGCCCTACCGGAGGGCAGCGAGGTTGATGGCCACGATGCAGGATCAGGTGAAGTCAACATCTTTATTAACACGAATCAACCAGCGCGAGTCTTCAATGCGCTGAGGCCGATGCTCGCCAGCTCAGGGGCATTAGCCACAGCGCGCGTAGCGTTCAGAGAGGAAACGGGTAGTGAGTACATAGTTCTATGGCCTGAAGGGTCTGAGACCTTTAGGGTTACGTAGGTCCCGGGAACTAGTGTTTCCCATGACTGTTGTAGTCATTGCCGATCTGGCGTTCGATAACTCGAACGGCAGATGCTGACGCGCCTTGAAGTACGCTCCGGTGTCAACGCAGTGCACATTCTAGCCGTCCGCCGCACGCTGCGCTGCCCAACTATTCACCGCCTTCTGGCACGACCCGTCTTCGCTCAACGCTCACCGGGCTGCATCACACGCCCGTGCTGATCCATCGTTGCGCCGAGGATCTCTACGAGCTGTACGCGTTACGAACCTTTGGGCTGTCCGTCTGGGAGTGGCTCACAGATGCGGCGTTGCCGCTCGGTTACGAGATCGTGTGTTAGGCGTATCATTGCACTCCCAACGGCGCCCCGGAAGGAGCAAGCAGGTGAAACGACAGATCATTCGAACAGCGGACGCGCCCGCCTCGCCGCTCTTCAGTCAGGCGGTCAGGATAGGCGCAACCATTTACGTGTCAGGTATGGCTGGCATCGATCCGAGGACGAGCCAGCCGGCCGGCACGACAATCCAGGAGCAGACGCGCCAGGCGCTCCTCAACTGCGAGAATGTGTTGCGTGCTGCCGGCGCGAAGCGCGGGGATATTGTCGATGTCCAGGTCCTGCTGGCCAGGCCGGGTGACTTCGCCGGCCTCAATGAGGAATACGCGAAGTTCTTCCCGAGCGATCCGCCGGCACGCTCCGTTGCAAAGCTCGGCGTAGAAGTGCCGAACCTGCTGGTGTCGATCAAAATGACTGCGGTTGTCGAAGCCTCGATCAGCTCGGGGTAGCCTCGTCACTCTTCGCGAAACGGCGCAGGGAATCCGGAACGAACGACAGGTCGCTCGCCTCGCGCACCGCGAGTCGAATCTGCTTTTCGAGCACATCTGCGGGGACCGGATTTTGATACCCCGTCAGGCAATCGGACAGCGCAGCCCCGCCTGACACGTTCTGGGTACGGGCGACGCGATAAGCCTTCATGACGAGGACCTCTGCGGCGCCCGGCGTCAGCATCAACGGAAGTAACGGTTCCAACTGCTGCAACTCGCCGGGGGAGATGGGCAGCTCATATCGACGCGCTAGCGCTGCGATCAGCGCTCGGCTTTCGTCTCGTGAGGTCGTCGGCAGGATGGGAACCTTCAGATCGATGCGTCCCGGACGCTTCAAATCCACCTCGATCAGGTCCGGCCTCGATGAGGCGAGCACCCAGACAACCTTGCCCCGATTGCTGGTATCCGACATCTCCTGGGCAATCATCGAGTACAGTCGGCCCGACAACCCGCCGTCATTGTTGCCCGAGTCACGCCGCCCCAAAGTCTGATCGGCTTCGTCAATGAACACGATGCAGCGGCCGAGCGCCCGGATCAGGCGGAAGATTTTCTCGAGGTTGCCCTCGCTCGAGCCCACCCACTTCTCGCGGAAATTCTTGAGCTTCACAACCGGAACGCCGGCCTCGCCCGCCAGGCACTCGACGAGAAATGTTTTGCCCGTGCCGATCGGCCCACACAACAGGTAGCCCATCGGCAGCGCTCGCAGATCGTTCTTCTGCCAAAGCTCCACGTCCTGGCGGAACCAGGCCTTCAGGGTGTGTTGACCATAGTAGTCGTCCAACGTTCGTTTGGATTCGACGAATTCAACGAGTCCCGGAGCATCGTGCTCGACCATCTCTTTCTTCAGGATGGTGAAGTCCGAGGGTTGCAGTACCTGTTTGCGGTGTGCCCGCACCTTCGTGAGCTGCTCGAGAGTGCTGATTGACACTCCGGTCATCGAGGCCGCCAGTGCGGTGAGATCCGTTCTGGGCGGGATCGTCTGGGGAAATTCCCGCTGCAGCAGTGTCAGTGCCGATTTCAGCTCGGACACCGAGGGCAGGGGAACCCGGACGAGCGTGGACTGCTGCCCGAATGCAATCAGCGGCTCGAGATCATGCAGATTGTCCGAAATCAGCAGGCTGGCAAACGCGAGCTCGGTGAAGGGCGGGCTGGAACCCCACTCCCGGATCAACGAAGTGAGGCTGCCGTGCTCGAAGCCATTGCCCTGGGCCGGCAGAAGTTGGTCGGCGCCCCGGATGATCACGGCCACTTGCAGGTTGTCAGGCTTGCCGATGGCGCGCAGGTTGCCCAGATAGCGACCAAAGCGGCTGACGAAGCGGATTGCCGCCTGCGGGTCGCGGGGAAGTGTTTGCATTACGGCAGGGACCCACTCCGCGAGCCGTTCCGCTCCCCGCTGGACAGTCAGCCCGTTACCCAGGTCATAACAAAACAACACCTGGAAGCCGGCCAGCAGCTCATTCTCGATGTAGTACTCGATGTTGACGAGGTGGTCGCCGGCCGCCAGGCGATCATGGACATTGCCGTACAGAATGAACTGGCCGGACGCGCCGCTTTCGAAAGCCGTATAGAGATCGGCAGCCCACTCCGGGGCGCCTGGCGGTGCGGGCATCTCAGGTACTCCCGGGCTGCGGCCGCAATACGATCCGTCCCCCGGGGACGCGAACGGCCGCGATCTGATAGTTCTGCCGCAGCGAATCCACGAAGTCGTCAATGTGCCCGGTGCTGAAATCGCCGGCGACCCGCAGGTCGCGCAGCCTGTCGTCGAGCAACACGAAGCGTGTGTTGGTGTAACGGTCAACTTCGGCTAGTGCATCTTCCAGGCGTTCGCCCTTGAAAACGATTCTGCCTCGCTGCCACGCCAGCGCGTCTTCAATGTCGGTCGCCTTTACCTTGTGCACAAAGTGCAGACCCGGCTCGACCTGTGCCATTTCCAACGCGTCGATCGTTGTGTCATCGGATGTCATGTTGCCGCTCAATCTGAGAAAGGCGGGTGTGTCGGGACCCTCTCTGGGTGTATAGAGCACCGTCACTTGCCCTTCCGTCACAATCAGCTCCACGATGTCAGGCGTGAGTACCCGGACATCAAAGCGGGTACCCACTGCCTGCAGACGATGGTGATGCCCAGCACGCACCAGAAAAGGCCGGTCGGCATCGTGGGCCACATTGAAGCTGGCTTCGCCCCGGGAAAGAAAGATCTCCCGCTCGCGCAGCGAGTAGGTCACTGTCACGTTGGATGCGGTGTTGAGCATCATGGTGCTTCCATCGGGAAGCTTGATTTCGCGCTGCTGCCCGACGTCGGTGGCGAAGATGCCTCGGGTCATGGGCGGGTGCACAGCCCCGTGGGAGTCATGGAACGCAGATCCCACGGGCGCGAATTGCGAGAATCGCTGGCTGTTGAAAGCCCAAATACCCAGGATGAGCACACAGGCAGCAGCCCCAACGGCAACCAGGATGCCCGTGGCTCCACGCGGCGACTCCTGGGCCACTGACTGCAGGCTGATGGGAAACAGCTCGGTCAGAAGCGCCATCACGTCCGGAGCCGCCCGCTGTCGGGCCACTTCCACAATGGCCGTCCGATGGGCCGACTGCTGCAACCACTGGCGCAGTTTCAGTCCCTCGCCCTGGCGCAGGCCGCGATCGAGTTTGGCCAGCCACTGGGCCGCTTCCTCGCGCGCCGTATAACGTTCCGGGTCCATCGAAGGCTTCCTGCAGCGACGTAGCTGAATGCTACCGCAACGTTGGGGTGATTTCAGTCGTTGAAGGTGTCGGCGAGCGTACGAAGATCGATTCCCAGCCGCTTCAGCCGCGACCGCAGTATCGGCCACTCTTCCTTCATGAAGCGGTTCCTCTCACGGCGCAGCAGTAGCTCGCGCACGCCCTTACGCAGCATGAGCCCTTCGCCCCGGTGCTTGTCAGTGAAGCCTTCACGCGCCAACTCTTTGTATGCCTTGGAAACGGTGAGGGGATTGATATCGCAATCCAACGCAAGCTGGCGCACCGACGGCAGCATTTGCTCCTCGAGATAGGTCTGATCGAGGATGCGGACGACCAGCAGGTCCATGAGCTGGCGGTAAATGGGGACGTCCTCTATCCAGGTCGGACCGGGCGGCTTTCTCATATGCCTACGTTATACGACAGCCGGGGCTTGCGCGCCACCGTCTTAAGTTGGTAGTGTATTACGACGATAACACACGTGCGCAGGGTCATGCCACCCGACAATGCATTTTTCCGGTTACGGAATGTTCGCAAGGTGTACCAGGCGGGTTCGGTCGAGACCACTGCGATTGACGGCGTTACGCTCGACATCCGTGAGGGCGAGTTCGTGGCTGTCATGGGGCCGTCCGGTTGCGGCAAGTCGACCCTCCTCAACATCGTCGCAATGCTCGACGCTCCCTCCAGCGGCCGTTACGAGCTCGGCGGCATAGAGGTGTCGGGCGCCTCGGAAGCACAACTGACCGAGATCAGAAGGGGCAACATCGGATTCATTTTTCAGAGCTTCCAGCTCATCGATGAGCTGTCAGTCCACGAGAATGTCGAGTTGCCGCTGTTGTGTCTGAATGTCCCGCGCAATACGCGCCAGACGCGGGTGCGCGAAGTGTTGGAGCTGGTCGGCCTCATGCATCGGGCGAAGCACCGGCCCGCTCAGCTTTCCGGCGGCCAGCAACAACGGGTGGCCATAGCGCGTGCAGTCGTCTGCGACCCGAGGCTGATTGTGGCGGACGAGCCTACTGGCAACCTGGACACCCGCAACGGCGAGGAAGTCATGGACATGCTGACAACCTTGAACCGGCAGGGTGCAACCATTCTGATGGTGACGCATTCGCTCTCTCATGCCGAGCGAGCGAGTCGTATCCTCAGCATGCTGGATGGACGGCTCGTTTCGGACGCCATCAGAGTGGCGGCGTAGCCACCATGCAGCGCGGAGTCCTGAAGATCATCGAGGCTCCGGCGCGAGTGTCCGGGGCTGCGATGGATCAGCCCCTGCCGAAGCGGCGTCCACGATACCTCGCGATGTCTGCCGGGGCCCTGGTGCTGTTGGGTGCCCTCGCTGCCATCACTTTGTTAGTGCCGCGCGGCTTGCAGGTGGCCAAAGCAGATATTCGGATTGCCACGGTCCAATCGGGAATATTCCGCAACGACATTGCGGTGCGTGCGACAGTGACGCCCTTGCACACGACCATACTCGACGCCCTCGATTCCGGTCGCGTCGAGGAGGTTCTGGCCATCGACGGTGCCCTGGTCAAAAAGGGAGAGCTGCTGTACCGCCTGTCGAATCCGCAGCTGCGCCTCGACCTGGTTGCGCGCGAAGCGGACCGTGCCCAACAGATTTCCAACTTGTCCAACCTGCGGGTCTCGTTGGAGACGAGTCAGACTGACCATCAGCGGCGCATGCTGGACCTCAACTTCGCGCTCGCGCAGATCCAGAGGCAGCACGCACGCTTCGTGTCGCTGGCGCAGAGCGGTGTCATCGCAGTTTCTACGTTGGAAGACTCGCGCGACCGGCTCGAGCAACAGCAACAGGCCCGCAAAGACGAGCTCCGTCGTGCCCGGATCGAGATGGACATCAAGCACGACGGTATCGAGAAGATGCGGCGTGCCATCGAGCAGTTGGATGCGGGTCTGGAGGTGGTGACCGAGTCGATTGATGCGCTCGCCGTGCGGGCGCCTATCGCGGGCCGCCTCACCGATTTTCACCTGCAGCTGGGTGAAATCGTCAAATCCGACCAACACATCGGTCGGATCGACGATCCCGGGCAGTTCAAGCTGGTGGCCCAGATCGACGAATACTTCCTCGCGCGGGTATCGATCGGCCAGAAGGGCACAGTGAATGCCAACGGCCATGACCCTGGTCGCACCTATGGAGTCGAGGTCAGCCGCATCTTCCCGCAGATTGAAGATGGCCGGTTCTCGGTTGAGCTGTTGTTTGTCCACGATCCGCCGCCGACCGAAATGGGCCCGGGACAGAGCCTGGAAACGCACATCACCCTGGGCGAGACGAGCCCCGGGTTGATCCTGCCCGACGACGCGTTTCTGAACGACACAGGCGGCAGTTGGGTGTTTGTGTTGTCTGCCGGTGGCGAGACGGCCGAACGGCGCGCCATTCGCGTAGGCCGCCGCAACAACAGCCAGCTGGAAGTCTCATCCGGGTTGAAGTCCGGCGAGCGCGTGATCGTGTCTGCCTATGCGCCATTCGGCAATGCCCAACGTCTGCAAATCACACGATAGGGAAGTCCCATGCTCGCGTTGAAAAACAGTACCAAACGATTCACGGGCGGCGACGTCGTCACGACAGCGCTGAACGGCGTCAGCCTCGAGATCGAAGCCGGGGAATATGTCGCCGTGATGGGGCCCTCCGGTTGCGGAAAATCCACGCTGCTGTCCATTCTGGGCCTGCTCGACACGCCGGATGAGGGCGAGTACTGGTTCGACGGGAAGAATGTCGCGGGCTGGAGTGAAACCGCGTTGAGCGATCTGCGGCGGGGGCGGATTGGCTTCATTTTTCAGAGTTTCAATCTGATTGAAGAGTTGTCGGTCAGTGAGAATGTCGAGCTGGCGCTCGAATACGCCAGTGTCCCGGCCGGGGAACGGCGCGAGCGTGTTGCACAGGTGCTCGACAAGCTTGGCGTTGCGCATCGGGCCAAACATCGGCCTTCGCAGCTTTCGGGAGGTCAGCAGCAGCGAGTTGCCATTGCGCGTGCTCTCGTTGGTAGGCCCGCTGTGCTGTTAGCCGATGAGCCGACTGGAAACCTCGATTCCGCTCACGGAGAGGAGGTTATGCGCATCCTGCAACAGATCAATGACGAGGGCACCACCATTGTGATGGTGACTCATTCGGCGTCGCATGCGGCACGTGCGTCGCGCACTGTGGGCCTGGTCGATGGAACGCTCGCTGATCTGGCGGCAGCCGCGGCTGTCTCCTGAGTGAGGATGCAATGAAGCTTCGGGATTTCCGCGTTGGCGTACGAATCCTTGCCGAGAACCCGGCCTACTCGCTGGTCGCAGTCCTGGGACTCGGAGTGGGGATGGCCGTTTGTCTGCTGCTTCTCGGCTACGTGCGCTACTCCTGGCAGTACAACGTGCACATACCGGACGTCGAAAACGTCTATATCGTGAAACAGCGTAGAAACACAGCAGTCGGGGCGCCCTGGTATGACGACGCTCCTGTATTACTGCGCAATGTGGCCAACACGCTGCCGGGTGTGACGCAGTCGAGCGGCTATGCCACCTGGTTCCCGCTGACAGCAAACGTGGACGGCAAGCTGACAAAGCTCAGGAACATCACGGCGCTTCCCGGCTTCGAGAAGATGATCGGACTGCATGCGATCAAAGGGGACCTGACGGAGGCACTGTCGCGCCCTGACTGTTTCGCAATCACGGAAAAAACGGCGATCCGTCTTTTCGGTACGACGGATGCGCTGGGAAGAACGGCAGTGCTGAAATCAGCTGAAGCGCCCACCGGCCTCGCACGGGTCGCCGCAATCGTGCCCGATCCACCGGCTAATTCGACTATCCGGTTCGAAACGTTGATTGGCCTGAACCTGCGCATCATACCGCGCTTTATGGGCGCTGAAGGGCTCAGCGGTAACCTCGGCTTCCCCGGCAATGTGCTCATCCGCGTCCGAAAGGACGCCTCGTTGGCTGTGATCACCGAGGCCTTGCAACACGCCGTCGACGAGATGCCCGTGCTGCAAAAAATATCCCCCGAGACAAAAGCTGCGCTCGGCGACCGCAAGGTCGTAGACATCAAGCTCACTCGGCTGCGCGATGCGTATTTCGATCGCGAGGTGGCGCTGCATGAGTGGTCCTTGAAAGTGGATCGCGGGAATGAAACCGTCGTCGCTGGATTGGCAGCCATTGCCATCCTCATCCTCGCCCTGGCTGCCATCAACTACGTTAATCTGGCCACCATTCGTGTGGTCCGCCGCCAGCGGGAAATTGCCATCCGCAAGGTGCTGGGGGTGAGCAGATATCGGCTGGTGTTGCAATTCGCCGCGGAATCGCTGCTGGTGTCCCTGTCCGCGACGGCGATAGGTTTGCTGATGGCCTATCTGGCGCTACCCGCTGTCGGTGAGTTGATGAATCGCGACCTCACCAGCCTGCTGTCCCTCGAGAATCTGGCAGTCGCATTGGCAATGGGCGTGGGCCTGGGCCTGCTGACTGCCATCTATCCTGCCTGGATAGCGCTGGGCGTGCGTCCATCACATATGTTGGTTGGACGCACCGACACGGAGTCCCCCGCCAGCAAGCACTTGCGCCAGGCATTGTCGGTGTTGCAAGTTGCGGTGGCGATGGGGTTGGCCAGTATCACCCTGGCCATCTATTGGCAAACGCTGTTCGCCATGAATGCCTCACCCGGATTCGATCCTGCACACCTGCTGGTGTTCGAGCTCAACGAGGGGATCGTAGTGGGGGAGAAGCAGAAATACGGCCTGATCACCGCGCTTTCCCAACAGCCGGGTGTCGCTGGAGTTGCCGTGTCGAATGAAGCCGTTGGGCGCGGCAACGACCTGGTGAGCGCCCTGGTGAAACGTGAAGGCGGCCGGAGCGTGACCGCGGACTTGAAGTCGGTCAGCAGCAACTTCTTTGAGCAATATGGGATCAAACCACTGGCAGGCAGGCTGTTCGACTCGAAAGTCGACCGGGAAGACGATATCGTTCCCCTCGTCATCAATGCGGTCACCGCCCGGGCACTCGGGTTTGCGTCACCGGAACAGGCGGTCGGACAGACCGTGCTGGTCAGGCTCGACGGACTGGTCACGAAACGCATCGTGGGCGTGGCGCCCGAAATTCGTTTCAACTCCCTGCGCGAGGCACCGCGCGCCATGGCATATGACATGAATACAGAAGGGGTCACGCTGACTGTCCGCGCCAGCGGATCGCTTGCCGATGCGGAGCGTGCCGTGCGGACCGTGTGGCCTCAATTCTTCCCCAACTCGGTCCTCGTGGTGACCCCCTCAAAAGACATTTACGCCGCCAACTATGCGGACGATGCCCGGCTTGCCAGGCTGCTCGCGTTTTCAACGGTCATCGCAATGCTGATTGCAGCATTTGGTGTATATGTGCTCGCTGCGGATGCGGTTCAGCGCCGCACCAAGGAGATCGCCCTGCGCAAGTTGTTCGGGACCCGCAGCCGCGATATTGGCAAGCTGGTTGCCAAAGATGTAGGTGCCATCATCCTGGTGGCCGCCATCATCGCCATCCCGGTGGCCGCTATCGCAATCGCACGCTACCTGGCGATCTACACGGAACAGACGCCGCTCGCATTCTGGTCTCTGGCGATTGCGGTGGCAGCTGCCGTAGTCACTGCCTCACTCGCCGCTGCGCGCCAGACGTGGATTGCAATGGTATTGAAGCCGGCTGTGGCATTGCGGACCTAGCCGCTGCACCCTGCGGCCGGGTTCCCTACGTCGTGAGCCAGATGCCAACGCCCTTGCTGACCGCGTTTGGATAGCCGTCTGCCGGGCTGCAACAAAACTGTCATGTAACGCCGATAGCATCCGCGTGTTGTATTCGCGGGATTTTCATGTTGCGCATCCGGACTCTGGCTGTCATTGCCTGCATGACACTCGCCTGCGGCCTGATGGTTGCGCACACGTCCCGATCTGCGGAGCAACCTGGCCAGAGCTCCCTGGCTGAGCTCGGTCGCAGTATCTTCTTCGATCCGTCACTTTCCGCATCCGGACAGATGTCGTGCGCGACCTGTCACGACCCTCGGTATGCGTATGGGCCACCGCCCGGCAAAGGCATCGTGAGTGGCGGTCCCCATCTCGACCGTGGCGGCACGAGGGCGGTGCCTTCACTTCGTTACCTCCATGGTGCACCGCCGTTTTCGGAAACCACCCGTTTTGCAGATGGCGATGTCGGACCTGGCGGCGGCTTTACCTGGGATGGCCGGGCCGGCTCGCTGCGTGAGCAGGCCCGAATTCCGCTGCTGGCGGCCAACGAGATGGCGAACAGCAGTGCCGCCGATGTCGTAACAAAGCTCGAGAAGTCTCATTACGCTGCCGAGTTTCGCGGGACGTTCGGCAGTGATGTCTTCCAACATCCCAAGCGCGCTTTCGAGGCAGCACTCAGTGCGCTCGAGGCTTTCCAACAGGTTGCGAAGGAGTTCTATCCCTTCGATAGCAAATACGACGCCTTCCTGCGTGGCGAGCTCGAGCTCAACGAGCAGGAGGAGCGGGGCGTGGCCCTGTTCAAAGATCCCGCGAAGGGAAATTGCGCCAGTTGCCACGTTGTCTTGAGCCGGGCAGGGCAGCCACCCATATTCACCGACTTCGATTTCCTGAATGTGGGAGTGCCACGCAATCCGCGCATTGCCGCGAATGCGGACCCGAATTATTTTGACCTCGGTTTGTGCGGGCCGGCGCGGCTCGACCTGGCGGCCAGCCGGCAGTTCTGTGGATTCTTCCGCGCGCCGACGATGAGAAACGTCGCGAGGCGCGATGCCTTTTTCCACAATGGCGTATTCAACTCGCTGCGCGACGTACTGCATTTTTACGTCGATCGCGATCTGCACCCGGAAAAATTCTACTCGCGCAATCCCGACGGCTCGGTCCACAAATTCGACGATCTGCCACCGGGATACGCCGACAACGTGGACAGGGATGCACCACTGGATCGGGTTGCAGGGGGCACGGCGGCACTCACCGAGTCCGAAATCGACGATCTGATCGCGTTTCTCGCGACACTCAACGACGGATACGGGGCCTGATGAAGCGTTGGCGTGTAACGCTCATCGTGGCCGCCGCGGTCATGAGTTTTTCGCCAGTGATTCATGCGCTGGACTGGAGCCACCCGTGGCAGGAGCCCCAAAGCTCCGCCGATGCGGCTCAACATAGCGATGAATATGCCTGGAGGGTGTTCGTCGCACTCAATTGGCCTGCCAGGCAAAGGGAGACTGCGGCGGATCCGCGGCAGACACTGGCTTCGCAGTCCCGCACTGTTTGGGAGTCCTGGTCGAGTGCGAACGACATTTTCAGGCCGGACGGGGCCGATCCGGGGCCGTGGAACCGTGCACCCGGCCCGAAAGCTCAACATGCGGCCGCTTCTGCCGTGCCGATCGGGTCATCGCGTTTCGAAGCCTTTTCCGCGCGCGACCTGCCGAATCTGCAGCGCGTGCAAAACGGGATGATGGTGCCGGTCAAAGACCCGCTGGCGTCTGCCGACCGCTTGACTGAAATCCACATGAACCGCGCGGGTTACAACTACATCCGCGCTCTAGGCCTGTACAACACTGAAGGTCAGCTTCGTGTCCTCAACAATGGCGCGACGGTGACCTTCCCGGCCGCGACAAAGGAAGTCAAAGCCAAGTGGCGCGTCATCAGCGAGGCGGATCGCGGACGCTACTACACTCTTTCAGTGACGCTGGCTGACGGCACCGAGCGCCTGTACGGCCTCACGGCGTTGCATGTGGTCACAAAAGATCTACCCACCTGGTTTTGGGCGACCTTCGAGCACGTTGATAACCCACGCCTGCCGGGAAACGACGGTTGGCAGGCGCTGTCTCGGGATTCATTTGCATGCGGCAGTGCTGAACCTTCTTGTAATCGGGCACCGGGCGGTATCGGCCTCGAGGGGACCGTCTGGCAAAACTATCGACTGCGCGGGACGCTGACCGCCTTTGTCGATTCGGCGGGCCGCCCAAACCTGTTGGCCAACTCGGAACTGGAGGCCGGCATGCAGCCGACGGCCTCCTGCATCACCTGTCACTCGCGCGCGGGCATTGGGGCCGTCGACGGTCAGCCCATCGGGCTGCCGATTTTTGATACGAGCACCGACCCCCAAGCGGACCCGCATTCAAAGCGCGGATTCATCGGCGTCCCCCGCCAAGAGTGGTTTGAAAACGGCCGAATCCAACGCCTGGATTTTGTGTGGTCCATGTCCAAGGCCAAACCCCCAGCACCTGGAGCAGAAAAATAATGCGCTACCTACTGATTTTGACGGGACTGTGTGTTTTGAGTGCCACGTGCACGGCCGATGAGCCCGAGGCGGCCAGCAGCGCCACATCGACGGTGCCTGCACCGGCGGCAGCCGCGCCGATCACCAACGTGTCCGCAGCGAAAGCAGACCCGCCGGCGACAGACGGCAAGCCGCCAGCCCAGTTCACAACCGATGCCAAGTGGGAAACGGCTGGTTACAACAACGACGAGATCGTCTACACGATTCTTGTCACGAGCCATGACTCGCGGATCATCCGCTGCACCACCTCTTTGCAGGGATCCTATTTCGAGAACGGCCAGAAACAGAGCGTGTCCGATCGCCAGCTGAGCACCGTATTTCCGGATCAACAGGTGCAGGTAGGCAACTGGATGGGCATGGATCAGCAATCCGGTGCCACGTATGCCGTGCGCTGCCATGCGCTTTGAGTCACACGCATGAAATGTATCGCCCCCAATTTCAACGGATGGCAAGCGATGCAGGACGCAACAACAGCAACAAACTTTCTAACAGCGGGAGTTCCCATGGTTTCAAAACTGGTCAGCCCCAGTCGCGCCCGGCGCGTGCGATCCTCAGTCACCCTTACGCTGGCGGCACTCGCAGCCACCGGCACCGCCGGCCTCGCAGGAGCGCACGGTAGAGACAACCACCAGCACGAGGGCGGCCGCGACCCCGTGGTGTTCAGTTTCGCAACGGTTGGCGACAACCGGCAGGACTTGAAGAGCCCGGACCCGACGACCCTGCTCGCGGTCGATCCGAACACCGGCGAAGGCGGCCCGAGTCTGACAGGCACGCTGTTGCCGCAGGACAAAGAGTATCTGCAGAACTCCCTGGCCTGGACGACCCTTCAGTCAGGCATCCAGTCGCAGAACCCCAATCTGCTGTTCTTCAACGGTGACATGATTTTCGGCTACGGCCGGCCCACGCTGCCCGATGATTGGGCGGCCACCGGACAGCCGAACACCTGGAAAACGGCGCAGACCGTCAGCCCGGATGCGTTCTTTGAATACGTCCAATATGCCTATTGGCGCGGTGTCGTCTCGCCGCTTTTCAACACGGGCACCTATGTCGTGCCGGTCCCGGGAAACCACGAGACCCAGTGCAGCTCCACCGCGGCACCCTATAGTGCAACATCGCCCAATCCAAACTGCGACACCACGGCGACGGGCAACAAGACCGGCAAGACCGCGTATGTGGAGAATGAGAACGCCTATCGCGCCAATATGAGCGATCTGGTGAGTGACCTGGTGACCAACATCCGCTTCTCCAAGGTTGCCGGATTCGCGGCTCTGAACGTTTCCGGCATGACGCCGACCACGGCGCCGCTGGCCAGTGCCAACAATGGCACCATCACCAGCAGCCAGGCAGAGCTCAGCTACTCCTTCGACATCCAGGCAACCAACCGGCTGTTGCTGCATTTTGTCGTCATCAACACGGATCCGGCCGGAGCGGACTCCACCGCGCCGACCGATTGGTTGGCGGCGGATCTGAAGGCGGCCAAGGGTCGCGGTGCGGACAAGATCTTCGTCTTCGGCCACAAGCCGGCATTCACCTACAACTATGCGGCCGCCTCGGGTGGTACCCTCGCCGCCGCCGGGCTCGACGCCAATCCCAACATCAATCTGCGGGATGCGTTCTGGGCGGTGATCACGAAATACAATGCCACCTACTTCTGCGGACACGAGCACATTCCGAATGTGCAGAAGTTTGCGGATCCGACCAAGACGAGCAAGAGCGGGGCGTACCAGGTGATCGTGGGATCAGGCGGATCGCCCTTCGATGACAAGCTCATTGGCACCTGCCCGAGCTGCACGGAGCCCGTGACCACCAATCCCTACGATCGCTACTATGCGTGGGCGTTGGTCCAGGTTCACAAGAGCGGCAATGTCACCTTGAATCTCTATGGATTCAGCGATGACTTCGGCCCCACCGAGAAACTGCGCAAGTACTCAGTGGACTCGCTGCAGTAACTTTCGCATCGATCGCGTCGGCAGCCGATTCGCTGCCGACGCCTCATGATTGATGGCTCAGGAGCTGAGGGCTGCAGCCGCCCAGGCTCTCAGCTCGCGCAGTCTGTCTGGGACCAGCGCAATACCGTCGCGATCGGACTGCCGCCGTTGTTCAAACCGGCGGTCACCCGGAAGGCGCGTAACACCTCCAGCTCGTAACGTGCCGAGGAGCTCCGCAATTCGTTTGGCGGCGTCGCCCCCATGGGCGCGATTGGGGTCGATGACAATGAGCAATTGCCCGGTCCGGGGTGTTTCCGCGCCCGGATGGCGGGAAAAATCGACCTGGTGGGCAAACTGCCCGCCCGTCAGGGCCGCCGCGAGAATTTCGACCATGAGCGCAATCGAAGCCCCCTTGTACCCGCCGAATGGAAGAAGCGCGCCGCCGTCCAGAATGGCCCGGGGATCGGCGGTAGGGTGTCCGAAGCGATCGACTCCCGCATTCTCGGACAGGGTGGATCCCTCCCGCGCGGCGATTCGAAGGTCTCCGTTCGACATCATGCTGGTGGACTGATCGAAGATCAGCGGGTTGCCGCCTGAGACCGGCGCGGCGAAGGCAATGGGATTGGTGCCGAGCAGGGGTTTTGCGCCGGCCGAGGGAGCGACGCAGGCCAGGCCACTCACCATGGCGATGGCAACGAATCCATCCATCGCGAACGGCTCAATGTCGGGCCAAAGCGCGCTGAAATGATGCGAGTCGCGGATCGCGAGGACGGCCGCACCGGCGTCCCGAGCCATTTGCGTCAATTGCATTCGCGCGGCGGCCAGGGCGGGCTGCGCAAAACCGTTGCGCGCATCGACGCTCAGAAATGCTGCCCCTGTCTGTTGAACGAGCGGAATCGCCCGCCCATCGACCCAGCCGGAGCGGAGCGACGCAAGATAGCCGGGGATGCGGAAAATGCCGTGACTGAGTGAGCCGTCCCGCTCGCACTGAGCACAATTCTCGCCGAGGATCGCCGCGTGATCGGCCAGCACGCCCGCCGAGACGAATACGTCCCTCAGCAACTCCGCCAGCTCACCGAATGAAATCCGAACCCCCTCGGGAGGGCTCAGCATGACAGCCAGGTATCGTTGAGCCGATAGCCGTGGGGAAAGGGATCTTCCGGATCTGAGCCGTAGTACGAAACTCCGGTGAGCCAGGCGCGGCCGGCGACATTTGTGATCACCGCCGCGACACCGCCGACCGTCGTGAGCGCTTCGATGCTGCACGTGAACTCGGTGTCGAGAATCGAGTAGTGCTTGAATGCTTCTCCCACTGCCAGCTCGCCGCGCGCGTGCATCAGTGCCATCCGCGCGGAGCTTCCGGTGCCGCAGGGGCTACGGTCGATGCGGCCGGGCGAAACGACGACAGCATTCTTCGCCGCCTTGAATCCATCCTGCTGTGTCAGCGGCCCGGCGAAGAGAGTCTGATTGATGGTATGGATCTGTGGATTGGCAGGGTGGATCGACGGAAGCTGCTCGGCTGCAGCGAGTTTGATGAGCTCTCCGCATTCCACGAGTGAGCGAGCCTCGTTCTGTGCGAGCGTGAAGCCCAGCTCGTCGGCGGAGACGACGACGTAGATCATGCCGCCGTAGGCAACATCCACGACGACTGTTCCCAGCCCAGGGACTTCCACAGCCTTCTGCCTGTGCAGGACGAAGGAGGGCACGTTACTGAACGAGACGCGTCGGCACTTTCCACCGCCGCACTGCGCTTCGACGCGAACGAGCCCGGCGGGTGTGTCGACGGTGAGTCGGGTGACCGGTTCGGTCATCGGCAGCATGCCGGTCTCGAGAACAGCCGTGACCGTGCACATCAGGTTTGAACCGGACATGGGCGGATAAAAATCGGATTCGATCACAATCATCCCGACGTCGGCCTCGGCGCAGATGGGTGGCGTGACGAGATTGACCGCTGCGTTCACGCTGCCCCGGGGATCGGACAGGAGCATGCCCCGCAGCCAATCCTGATCCCGCTGGAGTGCTTGCTGGCGCTCGAACATTGAGCTCGCCCGCGGCGCGAGCACGCCGCCGGTAATTACCCGGCCGACCTCGCCCTCGGCGTGAGCGCCCACGACCGTAATGACGTGCTGCAATCGCATGGAGCCCCCGGCGATATTGTAGATTGGATCCAGTATACAACGACGCTACTCATTTCCATCTATTTGTATTACATTGATTAGAAGTACAATGATGCTGCGGGGACAGTGACCCATGAGACGTGACTTCGCTGCCGGTGCCCTTTCGACTGTGCTGCTGCTGAACGCTGCCGTTGCGGCGGATCAGACGCTGCAATTTCATCCGACCATCGCGCCCATACCGCCCGCTGATTGCCAGGCCCACGTAGGCTATGACCGGGATCTCACGCTGCCGGGTTACCTGTTGCCCACAGCGGCTGGCGCCCACACCTGCATCCCCTTCACCTCGGTTTTGGCCCACCCGCCGGCGGGTGACAAGAGCGACTTCTACGTCAACGAGTTCACTGATGCCAAGCTGCGCGAGCGCTGGCTCGCCTGCAAAGCGGACAAAGCGTGCTACGACCGGGTCTACAAACAGGTCATGGCGCGCCATCCGCCCAACAAGGAACACAATCTCCAGGATCCGCACGGCCGTTTTCTGCTGGGCAAGCTCGAGGAAAAGGGCGCCGACACCGATCTGGCAACGATCCGCCGGCCCGCCTATTTTGCCCGGGCCCCGTACAACGAAGCAGTCGCCGCAGTTGATTCCCAGACCTACATGTTGGAATTCACGGCACCGGTGGAGGCGTACGAGCGCCTGCACCAGGGTATGTCCGGCGATATCAAAATCCGCGGCTGGTACATTCGCGGCGCCGGCATCGACGACGGCAAGGGGGGCAAAAAGCGCGCCCTCATTATTTGCAGCGGCGGTGGAGGTGACCGTGTCACGGCCATCGACGATCCCGTGGACAAGGCTTACGTGATCGATCCCAATACCGGCAACACCATTCCCGATGACGATTGGCCAAACGCGACAACCGGTGTCAAAGGGGAAGCTGTCTGGCGTCAGGTATGGTTCAACCTGCAGCGAGCGGGGTTCGATGTCCTGGCACTCGATCGGCGCGGCGTCGGTATATCGGGCGGCTTCAGTGATACCAACACGCTGCAGCAGGGCCATGATCTGCTGAATATCGTCGCGGCATTGCGCACTGGCGCGGGGATGCGGGCTCTCTCGCCCCAGGGCGATATCACTATCGGTCACGCTGCCGCAGCAGCGGCGCGCGGCGGCACGCCCGATGCGGGTCTGCCGGTCATGTTTTTGGGCAGCTCGCGCGGCACCATGTCCAGCGGCTGGGCCATGACAATCAACTTCGACCGGGACTGCAGCTACGATCTGCCCTCGATCAGCTGTAAGCCGCCCGTTCGCGATGCGACGATCAAGGGCGCCATCCTGGTTGCGGACTTTTCCAGCGGCGTAGGCTATCTCGAGGGCGAGACGACACCCAAGGACGACGGCCGGGGGCCAGGTCGCGATCGAGGACTGTTTATTGGTGGCATCGAGGTTGAAAACAACATCGTGTTCTTCCCCAGTTCCGCCATTCTGGCAGGCATCCACACCTGGCCTAGCGCGTTCTTCGCGCGGGGCCTCTGGTGCTACGCCGACGGTCTGGAAGGTGAGATGGACTCCTACAGTCGCGTGCACGGACTGAAAGACCTGGTCGTGGTACGCGGCCCCCATCCATTCGAAACCTGGCCACCTCGGGAAAAGGAGCGGGTCCAGGAAAGGATGATCGCCTATGCCGAGGCGGTCGTGCTCAATCGCAAGAGCATCCCGGGGCGGCGCACGTGGACCAACATGAAGGAGTTGGTCGCCACCAGCAGTGACGTGTGGGAGCCCTCAACTCATCCGACAGTTGTCGCGCAGCAGTGATGGATTTATCGCCAGCGGTGTTGCTCTTCTACCGGCAGATCGTAGCCGGCCAGCCACCGGGTGAGCCGCTGCCCCTCCACCAAAGCATCAACATCCGGGCGGATGATGTGGCGCGGCGGGAGCGCCACTCCCCGATGCCGCAACAGCGGGGCAACGCGGCGCCAGTGGAGCCCATCGCCCGCTTCCCCGCGTACTCCGATGGCAACCACCGCATAGCCATGGTGCGAGTACTCCTGCACTTGATCCGCGATCACGGCAAGAAGCAGGCCATGCTCGCCCGGTGGCGGTAGTTGTAGAACACCGTAACCGCTGGCCTCCAACACACTCAGCACATCCGGCAACGCTGCCCGAAGCCGCTGCGGCGTATTGATGAGCGTGTCCGGCACCAGGGCCATTCGCCAGCCGCGTACATCGCCGTTCACGACGCCGCCGAATCTTTGCCGGGCGGATTCTCGCGGCTGTCCAAGAACTCGTCTAAATCGCGGCGCGAGCCGGCCTCATCGAAGCGTCCCATGTCCAATGCCCAGCCCGTTGCCGGGATGGGCGGCAGTCCCCGCTGCGCCAGCTCAGCCTCCAACTCCTCGATCCAGATGCCCCGGCGCGGCACGATCTCCCAGTCATCTTCGGGTCGGTTCGGCCGTCCGCCCCAATCGGGTTTGCTGGAGGTGAAGCGCACGCCGGAAGAGGGGCTGCCATCCAGCCCAATCAGGATCACTTCGTCGCCATCGCGCAGATAGCGTTCAATCAACGGGGCAATAGCCTGCGCCAGGCGTCGGCAGTGAGCTCGATAGGCCGGAGTATCGTATTGTTCGTAGACGGCCCACCAACGCCGCGCGCCCGCGAAAGCCAGCTCAGGGCAGGGCAGCTGCTGCAACACGTATCCCCTGCTGCGGAGCGCTTCCACCACCGGACTGACCACACCCCGGTAGCGAGCGCCCTCGCAAACCTTGGCGTTCTGATTCAAGAGGCAGTTGGCAACCAACGCGACCTTGCGCGGCGATTTCTGCTGCTCCATCAATGGGTCCAGCGATAGACAGCCCCGGGATACGGCGGCTTCCATTGTTCAAATGCGCCAGTGATGAACACGACATTCGCCTCCAGCGGATCAAAGGCAACGTTCGTGACAAAGGGCGTCGGCACGGTTATGACGCGCACGAGTTTTTTGTGTTCATCCGCAACGAGCAATCGCCCGGACCCATTCTGGGCGATGTAGTAGTTTCCGTCCGGGCCGAGCTTCAGGCCGTCGGGACCGTTGTAGGCATCTGCATTTGGCGTTGGCGGCGCAAGATCCTGCATCCGTGCCCAGACCGTGCTCGTGCCCAGCATGCCGTTAGCCTTGATCGGGAATGACACCAGGCGTCGGGCCAGCATCTCCGCGACCAGCAGGTGTCGGCGATCCTTCGTCAGCGTGAGGCCGTTGGGATAGTGCAGCGCGGTAGCAACCCGGGTGAGAGTCTTTCCGTCCGCCTGTAGATAACACAGGGTGCCGGTGATGGGTGCCTTCGTGTCGTACGCGCCCGAGGCGGAGAAATAGATGCCACCCCGATCATCGGCGGCAAAGTCATTGGGACCGGTGAACGGCCGTCCGCCGCTGTCCGTGCGTAACACGCGGATTTCGCGGCCGGAGCCGTCGATCTCCACAACATAGTTGCCGTCATAGCAGGCGACGAGCAGATTGTCGCCGCGGGATATCAGGCCGCTGGGACCGCAGGCGTCCCGGTGCCAGAAGACTTCACTGCGCGTGCCATTCCAGCTCTTGATGTTGCCCGCAGAGTACTCGACGTACAAAAGCTTGCCGTCGTGCCACAGAGGGCCTTCCGGATAGTGCGCATCGTCATCGATTGCAGTGACCTGTGCTGCTGCGGGGGCTCCAGCCGGAGCCAGCAGGCACGCAAGCAGAAATCCGCCGCAGCGCGAGCCAAATGTTAGCTGTTGGTGCAAATCTGACTCGCATGCGCGAGAGGCGTGCAGGGGCAACGGCTGCGTACTTCGAAAGCCGTGTTAGGGAACACTTGGCTCGCTTCGCACGCGTTGACCGGGTGCAGTGCTTATGTTTAAGTTGTCAACGATTATGCAGCGTGCTCCATCACCCTGCAACAAGGAGGATTCGATCGACCGTCCAGAGAAGAATTAAACGGGGAGTGCCGACCGATGAGCTTCAATCAGAAGTGCGCCCGTGCTGTTGCGACCATCCTGGCAGCGCACGCCACGAGCGCCGCTTTCGGGGCAGCGCCTGCCGAGGACGCGGCTGCGGCGGGGGGAGTCACCGAAGTTGTCGTAACTGCACAACGACGTAGCGAGAATATTCAAGACGTCCCCATCGCCATTCAGGCGTTCACCGGCGATACGTTGCAGCAACTGAATGTCGCGAACTTCGACGACTTCGTCAAATATCTGCCCAACGTGTCCGCATCGTCTTCCGGCCCCGGACAATCCAATATCTACATGCGGGGGTTGAGCGTCGGCAACCAGGGAATTCAGTCCGGCGGCTCCATCAACGGGTTTCCCAATGTCGCGGTCTACCTGGACGACCAGTCGGGACAGCTTCCGGGCCGTAATCTGGATGTCTACGCCGCGGACCTGGAACGAGTCGAAGTGCTGGAAGGTCCCCAGGGCACCTTGTTCGGTGCGGGCGCTCAGGCCGGCGTGATCCGCTATATCACCAACAAGCCGAAGCTCAACGTCACCGAAGCCAACTTCACCGGTGGCTACGGAGTGACCGCTGGCGGCGATCCGAACACGGATGTCACCGCGGTTCTCAACCTACCGCTGATTGCCAATACTCTGGCAGTGCGCGCCGTCATCTACAACGACAGCCGCGGTGGTTACATCAATAACGTGGCGTCCACGTTCACCCGTAAAGCCAGCGATCTGGGCATTCACTATGCCAACTACCCGGCTTACGGATGCGGCGACGCCGCGTTGCCGTGCGCGGTTCCGCCGAGCGCAACTCCGATCAACAATGACAAGATCGCGCGCCGGGCCATCAATCCCGTGACTTACAAGGGCGCGCGCCTTTCGGCCTTGTGGCAGATCAATGATGACTGGAGTGCTCTGATCACCCAGAGTTACCAGGACATGGACGCGCAGGGCGTGTTTTATCAGATGCCGAAGAGCTCGGATGGCGATCCCTTGCCGCCCCGGTCCGTCACTCTCTTCAACGACTCTTACAGCAAGGACAAGTTCGAGAATACGGCGTGGACTATCAACGGCAAGTTCGGCCCCCTCAAGGCCGTCTACACGGGCGCCTATCTCATACGCAAAATTGAGGCGATACAGGACTACACAAACTACGCACGTGGCAAATACGCCGATTACTATCAATGTCATGGTGCGGAGCCGGCGAACGGCCTGGACTCGACCTGCTTCTCGCCCAGCACCGTCTGGAACGAGTACGAGCACAATTCCCACCAGAGCCACGAAATTCGCCTGAGCACGCCCGATGACTGGCGCCTGCGCGGCATCCTCGGCGGGTTCTGGGAAAAAGTAGAGATCCAGGACCGTCTCAACTGGCTCTACAAGACATTGCCGGCCTGTACCGATACGGTCACGGCAGGTTGTTTGACCAATGTCGGCGTCGCGCCGGGCTCGACCGTGACCGATCCGACCATACGCAACGACAGCGTCGCCTTCTTCAACGATGTAACGCGCGGCTACAAGCAGCTCGCATTCTTTACCTCGATCGACTTTGACATCATCCCCAAGGTTCTGACGGTCACCGGTGGAACCCGTTACTACAAGTTTGACAACTTCGAAAAGGGCTCCGTGGTCGGAAGCTTCGGCTGTTACGAGGCGGGACCTGCTCCGTGCCTGGCTTCCGCGACCAATATCGATGGCGAAAACCTGAAGAACACCTACAAGGGATTCAAGAGTCGCGCGAACGTGACCTGGCACGTCTTCGCGGATGCGCTCCTGTACTACACGTGGTCGCAGGGGTTCCGTCCCGGTGCTTTCAACCGCAGCGCCGGCTGCTACATTCCGGACAATCAGGGCATCGCGCAGTACTGCTCGCCGCTGGCATTCACATCCGACAATCTCACCAACAACGAGGTGGGGTGGAAAACAGAGTTTTTCGACCACCGCCTGCAATGGAACGGCGCCCTCTACCAGGAAAAATGGGACAATGTGCAGATCGCGTTCTTCGACCCGGGCGTGTTGGGGAATGTCGGCTTCGGCGCGAACGGTCCCAACTACCGGGTCCGCGGCCTCGAGACTTCACTCATCGCGGCGTTGCTGCCAGGGCTCACCGCACAGGGATCCGCGTCGTGGAACCGCAGCAAGCAGACCAACTCGCCTTATCTGATCGCCAACAACCCCGAGCTGTTGAATGACCCGACGAGCAAGGCGGAGTTCGGCCAGCCCATTCTGAGTGTGACCAATCCTTACGGACCCATCGGCGGTCCGAGCGCCAACTCGCCACCGACGCAATTCAACATACGCCTGCGCTACGCGTGGGCGATGAACGACTACAATGCCTTCGTTCAGGCTGGTGCCACCCACACCGCGCATTCGTTCACGCAATCGAGCTCCAACCCGTCGCTGTCGGCAGGCGACAACATCAGCACGACACTGCTGAGATTCGAAAATCCACCGATCACGCAGTACGACGCCTCCGCGGGAATTGCCAAGGACTCATGGTCGGCCGAGTTCTATGCTCAGAACCTGACCAATGTGATCAAGAGCACTTTCACCTCGACCAATCAGTTCGTACTTGCGGAAACCATCACCCGTCCTCGGGTGCTCGGGGTCAAGATCGGCTATAGGTTCTGATGGGCAACTCGGGAATGGCTTCCCCGGTCGTACGCTGGTACGTGCTGATCGTGACGTGTCTGATCTACACGGTGAACATCGCTGATCGCTACGTAGTGTCAACGGTGCTCGAGCCCATTCGCATGGAGCTTCACCTGAACGACACGGGCGTCGCGTTCCTGACGGGCGTCCCGCTCGGCCTGTTCTACGTGACCCTCGGAATTCCGATCTCGTGGCTCGCGGACCGGTCGAATCGGCGCAATATCCTCGGCATCTGCGTGCTCATCTGGTCAGGCTTTACGGCGCTCTGTGGGCTCTCACGCACCTACCTGCATTTCCTTCTGGCGCGGATAGGCGTCGGTACCGGGGAGGCGGGAGGTACGCCGACTTCTAACGCGCTGTTGGCAGACTATTTTCCTGCCGAACGCCGCCCGATGGCCTTCACCGTGCTCGCGCTCGGCGCGCCCTTGGGAGCCTGGTTGGGCGCGGATGTCGCTGGTGCCGTCGCCAATGCATATGGTTGGCGGGCAGCTTTTCTGGCGCTTGGGGTGCCGGGATTGCTCATCGGGTTGCTCGTGTTGCTGACGATTCGAGAGCCCGCGCGTGGAGGACTGGACGCCGGGTCGGTGCCTCAGCATGCCTCGATCCCGGAATCGCTGCGGTTTCTGTGGCGACAACGGGCCGCGTTCCACATCATCATGGGAAGTGGAGTCTGCTCGCTCTGGGGTTGGGGACTCATCTGGTGGACGCCAACCTTCCTGATGCGCACCTACGGTCTCAACGTGGGTGAGGCCGGTGCCGTCACCGGACACATCCACCTCGTTGGCGGTGTGCTCGCAAGTATCGGCACGGCATGGCTTTTCTCGCGGCCGACGATGTTTGACCCGCGCCGTGTCTGTTGGGTCCTCGCTGGCGGGGTGGGGCTGGCAACGATTCCCTCCTTCATAGCCTATTGGACGCATTCGCTCGTAGTCGCCCGCGTGATGTTCTGGCTGTTCATCCCTGCGATCTATTTCTACATCGGACCGTGCATGGCACTCGTCCAGAATCTGGCCGCTTGCCACATGCGCTCCGTTTTTGCGGCCTGGTCGGGGCTATGCGGGAACGTCTTCAACCTGATCGTGGCGCCGCAACTCGTGGGAATCCTGAGCGACGCATACGCCGGCGGGCATGCCACGGATGCCGCCTCACTCAGATTCGGGCTGCTGCTGCTGGCCCCCACCGGGTTCTGGGCCGCGTATCATCTGTATCAGGCCAGCCGCACCGTTGTCGAAGATCAACAGACCGCCAGCTCCTACGTGGGAGTCCCAGCCCTGTGAACCGTTTGCGCGCCGCAATTTGTCTCGTGGCGATCTGGCTGGCAATGCCAGTACAGGCCGCGCGTTTCCAAGTCGTGAACGACGACGTTCACTTTCCCGAGGGCCCTATCTGGAAGGCGGGAAAGCTTTACTACGTCGAGTACGATCGCAACACCATCACCGTCTGGGATGGCAAGAGCAACCATATCTTCGTTACACAGAAGGGCTGCGGACCGTCGGCAGTGATAGCCAACGCCCGTGGAGAGTTCCTGACCACGTGTTACGACAGCGGAACCATTGGCCGGGTGTCCGGCGATGGCAGCCCGCTGCCAGCCTGGGATCATGACGAGCAGGGCAACCGTTTCATCGGCCCCAACGATTTCGCACCGGATCGCCTCGGCGGCATCTACTTCACTTGCTCCGGTACTCCCGGACCGACCCATGACGCCAGCGTGTTCTATATCGCTTCAGATGGGAAGATCACGCTAGCTGTTGCCGGTCTCCACAATGCCAACGGTGTGGCCGTATCGCGCGACGGCGGAACGCTGTATGTGATCGAGACCGACGAGAATCGTCTGCTGCGTTTCAAAATTGGTCCGGCGGGACACCTGTCGGATCGACGTACCTTCTTGAACATGGACGAGCTGACGCACCACGTCGGTCATATCTACCCCGACGGTGTGAAGATCGACTCACACGGACTACTGTATGTGGGACAGAACCCGAAGGACCCGCACGCTCCGCTCGCGGGCACGATCTTCGTCCTGGACTCTGAGGGCCACTTGTTACGCTCGATCACTCTGCCGTCACCGGGTGTTCCCAACCTTACTTTCAGTCCCGATGAAAAAACACTGTACGTAACGGCGTTGGACCAACTAGACAAGCCGCCTTATCGCGGCAAAATCTACGCAGTAGCCAACGAGTGATATGCGGTCAGCCGGCCAGCCATCCGCCGTCCACCACGAGATTCGTGCCCGTAATGTAGGTGGCGCGATTGCTTCCGAGGAACACGGCTGCGTTCGCAATGTCCTGCGGACGGCCAAGGCGTGGCCACGGCGTGCGTCGGCGCGCATTCTCGACCAGTGCTGGATCCTGCCCGGCGCCCGGTCGGCCCGTCTCGATCTTTCCGGGGGAGATGCTGTTGCAGACAATCAAGTGCTTGGCATAGTCCACGGCAATCTGCCGAGTGATATAGATCGCGCCCGCCTTGCTGACTCCATAAGGCGTCTCGCCGGGGCAGTTCACAATCCCCTGCTGCGATCCGAGGTTGATGATGCGGCCTCTGACCTCATCCCGCGGTTCCTGGCCGATCATCTGTTGGACTGCGCGCTTGCATCCGTAAAACATGCCTGTGAGATTGACGCGCATGACGTCCTCCCACTGCGCTTCGGTTGTTTCCAACAGTGCGGTTGCCGACGAGATGGCCGCATTGTTGACCATCACATCGAGGCGGCCATAGCGCGCCACAGTGGCGCCGATCAAGCCGTCAATCTGGTCCCACTGCCCGACGTCGACGCGCTCGAAGAAAGCGTCGCCGCCGGAGCGGAGGATCAGATCGAGCGTGGTATCGCCACCTTCGAGGGGCGTGGTCGTAACGTCCGCAAGCACAACGCGGGCGCCTTCTCTTGCAAAAGTCAGGGCGATCGCGCGGCCAATCCCGGAGCTGGCTCCAGTGACAACGGCGACGTTTCCCTCGAGCAACTTCAACATCTCGCACTCCGATCATGTGTCGGCGACGAACATAGAGCAGTTTTCCCGTGAAGGCCACCAGTTCCAACGCCGTCGAGGTCGATCTTGGTCTGGCCGAGGCCCTGTTCGGTCAACTCGACCGCGCTACCCGGCGGGGACGCGGGATCGTGCGGGACAGTTACGGCACGGGTGAACAGGCCGCGCACGACATCGTACGGGCTGCTGCCGAGGGGATCGGCCTCGAGATCTCGGTTGATGCAATCGGGAATCTCACCATGATGCTGCCTGGGAAGGATCGGCGCGCACCTCGTATTCTCATCGGCTCACATCTCGATAGCGTGCCCCAAGGGGGTAATTTCGATGGCGCCGCAGGCGTCGTCGCGGGGCTGTGCGCCTTGGCCGCACTGCGCCAGTCGGGCTTCGTTCCGGCTTGCGACATCGGGGTCATGGCGATCCGCGCCGAAGAGTCGTCCTGGTTCGATGTTTCCTACCTGGGCAGCGCAGGTGCCTTCGGCCTGTTGGATCCGCAATGCCTTTCCGTACGCCGATCCGACAACGGCCGTACGCTCGAAGAGACCCTCCTGGAGCGCGGCTTCGACCCGACAGCCATAGGGCAACGCCGTAGACTCCTGGAGCCAGACCAGATCCGGGCCTATCTGGAGCTGCACATCGAGCAAGGGCCCCGGTTGATGGCCGAAGGTATTCCGGCAGCGGTGGTGACGGGGATCAGGGGTTGCAAGCGCTTTCGCAACGCACGTTGTCTGGGACAATATGGGCACTCGGGTGCGCAGCCGCGCACGCTGAGGCAAGACGCAGTCGCGGCGACCGTTGCGTTTCTCCATCACATGGAGGGTGTGTGGTTGCGTGCGGAAGAGCAGGGGGCGGACTTGTTGCTAACGACGGGTGAGCTGTATACCGACTCGGCGGCGCATGCTCCGAGTAAGGTTGCCGGGGAGACTCGTTTCGTGCTCGATCTGCGCAGTGTGTCCGAGGACGTCATGGAGACGGTCGCCGCCGAAGCGCGGCGTGCTGCGGAGCAATTTGGCACCCAGTACCGCGTCTCCTTCGATCTGGGCGCGGCAACCGATTCACCGCCTGCGATGATGGACGCGCGCCTGAGGGGCTGTCTGCTGGGCCTGCTCAATGAGCCGCTGGAGATGCCGAGCGGAGCGGGGCACGATGCTGCCGTGTTTGCCGAGTTGGGGATTCCTTCAGCCATGATTTTTGTACGCAACGATCACGGCAGTCACAATCCTGAGGAGGCCATGGCGCTCGAAGACTTTGGGGTGGGCACGTGTGCCCTGATCGGGTTGCTGCAGCGGTTCCCACTGTGACCTTACTCGTTACCGGTGCGACTGGCTTCGTCATGAGCGTGCTGACGCGGCACTGGCTCGAGAGCGAGCCCGGCGCGCGCGTGGTGATTCTTGATGCCGCGGCGATGGACGCGGCCGCAACGCGCTATTTCGCTCCCGTCGCGGATCGCCTTTCGATGGTCGTCGCCGACATCACTCAGCCGCAAAGCTGGCGGGAAGCGCTCGCACAACACAACATCACCCATGTCGTCCACGGCGCCACGATCACTCCGATTTCGCGTGGCACGGTGCAGGAAGCCAGGAAGGAACCGGAAGCGGATGCTCCCGGTCGCATCGTCGAAGTCAACTTGATGGGAACGGTCGCGCTGCTCGACTGGGCGCGCACCGTGCCGCGGCTGCAACGATTTATTTACGTGAGCTCCGGGGCTGTCTACAAGCATTACGGTCCCGATCGACCCGGCGAGCCGCTGCCGGAGGATGGGTATGTCATGCCGCGCACGCTCTACGGGGTCTCCAAGATGGCTTCCGAGCTGATCACCGAGCGCTATGGAGAGCTGTTCGGATTCTCAACAACTTCCGTACGGCTCGCCTCGGTGTATGGAACCATGGACCGCCCGACAGCCAGCCGCACCTTCAGGCACGGCCCAAACAAGATCGCTCACATGGCGGTCGCAGGCGTGAAACGCTTGCGAGTCAATACGCTCGAAGCCGTTGGGGATTACATTCACGCCGAGGATGTTGCCCGCGCCATCGTTGCACTGCTGCGCCTCGAGCGCGTGCGGTACAGCGCGTACAACATCGCGATGGGTCAGACGACACGCCTCGGTGAGTTGGTAAAGTGGGCAGCCGAGAAGTATCCGGGATTTTACGCGCAGATCACCGCCGATGAAGAAGCAGACATCGTGCAGGATCCCACCCGCGTCGACGGCATGTGGGGTGCCTACGATATCTCGCGGATCAGCGCGGAGACGGGCTGGAGGCCGCGGTCGGTGAGAGAGGCTTTCCACGCTTACATGGACTGGATTGCAAAGGAAGGCGATCCGGGAGCGCCGCAGTGAGCACCTATCCCCGTGACCTGATTGGCTACGCGGGTCAACCACCGGACCCACGCTGGCCGGATGATTCCCGGATCGCGGTGTCGGTGGTCCTGAATTACGAGGAGGGCGGCGAGTACAACATTCTGCACGGGGATGCGCATTCTGAATTTGTTCTGACCGACGTGGGAGGTGAGCCGCTGGCGAATGCGCGCAACCTCAATGTTGAGTCGAACTTCGAGTACGGCAGCCGTGTCGGCTTCTGGGAGATCATGCGGATCCTGCGCCATCGGCGCGTTGCGGCGACGGTGTATGCCGTCGGCATGGCTCTCGAGCGCAATCCCCAGGCGGCCGCTGAGCTCGCTGCCAGCGGGCTCGAGGTCGCTTGTCACGGCCAGCGGTGGATCGACTATCAGTTTGTGCCTGAGGCTGTGGAGCGTGCTGACATCATCGCGAACGTCGAGGTCGTGACGCGTCTCATCGGTCGCCGGCCCGTCGGTTGGTACACGGGTCGACCTGGACCTAACACACGGCGACTGGTAGCTGAGGTCGGGGGCTTCCTATACGACAGCGATGCTTACAACGACGACCTGCCTTACTGGGTGCGTGTCGGGCAGGGTTTCCAGTTGATCCTTCCGTACACCTTTGACTGCAACGACAGCCGTATGCAGCGCGGAAGCGACTTCAGTACGGGAGAGGACTTCTTCCGCTACTGCGCCGATGCATTCAACTGGCTGTACCGGCGCGGTGGCGAAGGCAGTCGCCGGATGATGACCATCGGTTTGCACGGGCGGATCATCGGTCGACCCGGGCGGATCAGTGCCCTCGAGCGTCTGCTCGACCATATCCAACGGCAGGAGGGCGTTTGGCTTTGTGATCGGGCGTCGATCGCGCAGCACTGGCGAGCATTGCATCCTCCGCGGGTGACGACGTGAACTACATTCGGTTCGGGCGTACGGGCCTCCAGGTTTCGCAGTTGTGTCTCGGCACGATGTCGATGGGCAGTTCCGCCTGGAAGGGTTGGGTGCTCGACGAGCGCGATTCGATTCCCATCTTGCGCCGCGCAGTGGACGCAGGCATCAATTTCTTCGACATGGCGGATTGGTATTCCACCGGCCGCAACGAGGAGGTTGTTGGCCAGAACCTGCTCAAGATGAGTATACGCGACAGGTTGGTGCTGGCCACCAAGGTTTTCTACCCGATGAGCGACGACCCGAATGATCGTGGTCTGTCGCGCAAGCATATCGCGACCTCGATCGACCGGTCGCTGGCGCGGATGGGTACCGACTACGTCGATCTCTATGTGATCCACGCCTTTGATGCCGACACGCCCGTCGAGGAAACAATGGAGGCGCTGAACGACACAGTTCGTGCAGGTAAGGTGCGGTACCTCGGCGCCTCAACGATGTATGCGTGGCAGTTCGCGAAGATGAATCACGTTGCGGCGATGAATGGCTGGACGCAATTCGTCAACATGCAGTGCCAATACAATGTGCTTTACCGCGAGGAAGAGCGGGAGATGCTTCCTTACTGTCGAGATGCTGGCGTCGCGGTGACCACGTTCAGTCCGCTAGCGCGTGGTTTCCTGGCGCGCGAGGCCGTCAGCACTGCGCGTACGGCTCACGATGCGTTTCAGGACTTTTATGGCGACGACATCGATCGGGAGATCGCACGCCGCGTGCGAGAGGTGGCTGCACGACGGGGAGTGAGTTCGGCGCATGTCGGGATGGCCTGGGTTGCAGGCAACTCCAACCACAACATTCCGATCGTTGGCGCGGCGAAGACGACGCACCTCGACGTCGCAGTGGAGGCTCTGGATGTGCGGCTGGATGCGGAGGAGAGGAGCTACCTCGAAGCGCCGTATCGGCCACGCGATGAGATCAATGACCAGAACCCGGTGCGGCGTTCCCGTGCGTTGAGTCCAGGGTGACCACGCAGCCGGCAAAAACCACGCTTTTTGCCGGCGGGCGACGTAGTAATGTCTGCTGAAAGCGCCGCAGGCGACTTTCAGCCAATTGACGATAGCCAGGGGCTGTTCTCGCGGACTTCGATCAGCGTGGGGCGATCCGTTTGCAGCGCATCTCGCAAGGACTGCTCCAACTCCTCAGCGCTGCAGGCTCGAGTGGCATGGCAACCGAGGCTCTGCGCCAGCCCCAGGAAATCCGGGCTCCTGGGCTCCACGCCAATCCGCGGAACCTTCTGTTGGTCCATCTGATCCACGATCGCCTTCAGGGCATCGTTGTTCCAGACGATAACCGGAAGCGCCAGGCGTTCTTCCACCGCCGTCGCCAACTCATTGACCGTGAACATGAATCCACCGTCGCCGGCGACTGCAATCACCGGCCGATGCGGCGCGCCGATCTTGGCACCCACCGCCATCGGTAACGCGACGCCCAGGGCGCAATACGTGCCGGAGTAGTACCAACACTTCTCCAACTCCATTGGCATTGCAAAACTGCCGGTGTAGACGATTTGGGAGGCATCGCCCATCACGATTGCGTCCTTGGGAAGCACTGAACGCAGAATTTTCCAGACGCGCGCGTGCTGCTTCTCGACGTCCGTCATTTTCGCTGAGTTGGCTGTGCGTACTTCCCGGACCCAGGTTTCGCCCTGCGATTGCTGAGATGTCGGCTTCAGGCTGCAGAGGGCGGATGCCAGGGCAGTCATTGCAGCGCGGGCGTCAGCTTGAATTGGCACGACAGCCGAATACAGTGATGTCAGTTCCCCCGGATCGATGTCGATGCGAATGATGTCGCCCGGAATATCGAGTTTCGGCAGAAAGTGGTCCCCTGGCGCAACCTCCGTGCCCACCAGCAGCACCACATCAGCCTCGGCCAATGCCTGTTGGCTCGGCGTCTGCACGATCGAGCAGCCCAGGGATAAAGGGTGGGATTCCGGCAGAATCCCCTTGCCGGCATTGGTGGACAGGACCGGAGCTCCGATATGCTCGGCGATCTCGGTCAGCGCCTTGCACGTGCCGACCGCACCGCCGCCGACGAGAATCAGAGGGCGCTTTGCCTGCGCCAGGCGATCTGCGGCCTCTGCAATCACCGCCGGATCAGGCATCGGCAAGGACGGTGCGCGACGTTTCTTCCAATCGGCCTCGACGGGTTCTGGAAGGACGTCCCGAGGCAGAGAAAGATGAACGGGGCGAGGCCGGGTACCTCGAAACACTGCATAGGCACGGGCAATCAACTCCGGCAGCTCTTCCGGATATCGGATCATTGCGCTGAACGCTGTGAACCCGGCCGTTACTGCCGCCTGGTCATCGAGCTCATGAATGGCTCCCCAGCCTTTTCCGTGCGTGCGGGTGATTGTCCCGCCGGACAGCACGAGCATCGGTTGCGAGTCGCAGTATGCTTGAGCGATGCCGGTTGCCGCGTTGGTGACGCCAGGGCCGGCAATGATCGTGCAAACGCCGGGTTTACCGGTTGCGCGTGCGTAGCCGTCGGCCATGAGACTGGCGCCTTGCTCGTTGCGACATTGCACGTGCCGGATCCCTGCGCGTGCGATACCGCGGTACAGTTCGACTGTCATCGTTCCCGCCATGCCGAAGACCGTGTCGACCTCGTACGCCGAGAGTAATTTCATCACGGCCTCACCGCATGACATGGCTTTCACGTGCTACCCCTGATGTTTTTATGATTTGCATGGCTCGCCGGACGGGCGGCGCGACAGACCAAACGTTATCATCAATCCGGAGAAACGACATGAAACAACCTGAGCTTTACGAACGCTTCCGGGCCCTTCACGAGCGCAAGGGCGGGTTCATCATGCCGAATGCCTGGGATGGCACTTCCGCGCTGTTGCTGAAGCAAGCGGGGTTCCAGGCGCTCGGTACGTCCTCAGCGGCGATCGCATTCGCCATGGGTCGGCTGGATGGCAGCCACGCCGTGACCCGCGACGAGCACATCGCCAATGCCAGGTTGATCGGCGGGCTCACCGACCTTCCGATCAATGGCGATTTCGAGGACGGCTACGGCAAGGAGGCCAAAGACGTTGCGCTGACAGTCGAGGCCGCAATCGCCGCCGGGCTTGCCGGCATCGGAATCGAGGACACGAGCGGGGATCCTTCCGACCCCATCCGCAAATTCGATGATGCTGTTGAGCGCGTACGTCAAGCGGCCAAAGTGGCGAAGGGCCGAATCGTTCTCACGGGTCGCACGGACAACTTCATTCAGGGTCGTCCGGATCTCGAGGACACCATCAAGCGCCTGGTTGCATTTGCCGAGGTAGGGGCCGACGTGCTGTATGCGCCGTACCCCGCCGACATGGACGCGGTCAGAGCCATCATTGCGGCGGTTGCTCCGAAGCCAGTCAACATCCTCGTTGGTACGATGAGCGGCACGGTTCCCTGGGCTGAGCTGCAGAAGGCGGGTGTCAAACGTGTCAGCATGGGCTCAGCCCTTTACAGCCGTGTAATGGGTGACCTTCAGAAGGCCGCCGGGCAGTTGGCCGCAGGTGACCTGGCCAACGCCTCAGCAGGCGGCATTGGATACGGTGAGCTCACGAAGCTGGTTGCCGAGGCCGCTCGAGTGAGCTGATCCCCAGGTTCAGCGGAAGCGGCTGATCGAAAAAGGCTCGAGGTCAATGGACGCAGGCTGCTGGTAGACCAACTCGGCGACCAGCCGCCCGGTTGTAGCAGCCTGCGTCAAACCCAGATGCCCGTGCCCGAATGCGTGAATCACGTTTGCCTGGGTAGGCGAATAACCGATGACCGGCAGACCGTCCGGTGTGGCAGGACGGTGTCCGGCCCAATTTGTCGCGCCTCGCGTATCGAGCTTCGGCAGGTAACGCTGCGCCAATGCCACGAGTGCCTGTGACCGTTTGAAATTCGGTGCCGCCGCCAATCCGCCGAATTCGGCGGCTCCACCGATCCGCAGACCGCAACTCAGGGGCGTGGCCACGAACTTGCGTTCCGCGAATATCAATTGGCGCTGGATCTCAACATTTGGATTCGGCAGCGTCGCGTTGTAGCCGCGTTCACTTTCCAACAGGGCCCGGTCGCCGATCCGGCGCGCCAGAATGCCCGACCAGGCGCCGGCGGCGTTGACCGCTTTGTCGGCCGGCAACTCCTCGCCGCCGTCCAGTTGGATGCACAGCGAAGCGGCCGAGCCTGACACGATGTTGGATACGTGGCCCGTGCGAATGGTGACCCCATTGGCAACCAGCCAGCTGCGGATCCCTTGGACGATTCGCTTTGGATCGCTGACATGCGACCACTGTGGCGTGAGAACGGCCCGCTGGACGAGCGGCCCCAGCGAGGGCTCCAGCAGGCGCGCATCGTTTCCCGTCATTTCTTCGACCACGACACCCAGGGAGCGTTTGCATTGCCACTCCTGGGCATCCCGAAGGTAGCCGGCCTCTGTCTCATAGACGCTCAGAGCGCCATTTTGACGCAACTGCGAAAAGAGGCCGGTGGCGCGCAGCATTGGAATGAGGTCGTCGTAGATGCGGGCATTGAGCGCGGCCAGGGCTCGCGAGATGCGTTCGAATTCTCCCCGTTCACTGGACCGGCCGAACCGCAGGAGCCAGGGAATCAGCCTGATTGCATGGGCCGGTCGGATGGCCAGTGGACCGAGGGGATCCAACAACCAGCCCGGGACTCGCAGGAAGATTTTCGGGGTGGCAGCCGGCACAACTTCCGTGACCGCAATTCCGCCGGCATTGCCGTAAGAAGCCTTGTCGCCCTCGGGGTCGCGATCCACCACCGTGACGCGCGCACCACGCGTTGTCAGATGGTATGCGGCGGCCAGACCGATGATGCCTGCACCAACAACTGCGACGTGCGGGTTATGCAGTGGCGGGGCCTCTGCTGCTTTTCAACTCCGACACCAGATTTCGACTGGTGTTCATGATGTGCGCCCTGAGGTAGGCGACAGCGCGTTTGACCTCCCGGGCGACACACAGTCGCAGCAGCTCCCGGTGCTCCACCTCAGCCTCCTCCAGGTTGTGCGTCAACAACAGATGCAGCCGGATATAGCGATCCGTCTGAACGTTGATTCCCTGCAGCAGCGCCATGGTTTGAACCCGTCCCGACGCGGCGTACAGGCTGCTGTGGAATTCCCAGTTCAAGCGTCCCCAACTGGCTACGTCCTTGCGTTTATAAGACTTCTCGAGTTGCGCCAGGATATCGCGCGACGCTGCGAGCTGTTCGTCGCTGAGATGTGGAATGGCGCGCGCTAGAACATCGCATTCGAGCATCGCCCGCAGATCAAACAGCTCTTCGATCTGGTCGGCGGGAATGGCGGTCACCACCGCCCCCTTGTGCACCTTCATGACGACCAGGCCGCCCGCCTCCAACTGTCGCAGGGCCTCCCGCACCGGCATCCGGCTCACGTCGTATTCCTGAGCGATCGAATCCTGCACCAGGGCGTCGCCTTCCTTGAACTCGCCATTCAGGATCCGCTCCCGGAGCGATTCCGCGAGCGTTTCCGGCAGGCTCTGGCGCTTGATCTGGCGGGAGGCGGCCAGTGTGGCCTTGGTTTTCATGTCTGCTTCGCTTTCACTGGCGCAGGGAGATGGCTTTGATGGCTGCAGTCACCGTTCGCACGACACTCTCCCGCTCGTCGCCGAGCAACTCGAGCCGGGGAGCCCGGGTCCATTCCGGGGCGCCATAGACGAGATGTTCGGCGAGCTTGATGTACTGCACCAGCTTCACGTGCGTGTCGAGATGAAAGGCGGGTGTCAGAATGCGGTACAGGCTGCGCGCCGCGTCGAATTTCGAAGCCATGCACAGATCGAACAGTTCCACGCACTCTTTCGGCCACGCATTCGTCATCCCGGACACCCAACCGGTGGCGCCGAGCGCAACACTCTCCACGATCAGATCATCGACACCACAAAATATATCGTACCGCGCGCCGAGCTCGATGGATATGTCAGTGATGCGCCGGATGTCGCCGGTTTCCTCCTTGATGCAGACGATCTGTGGCACGTCTGCCAATTCCTTCAGGATTGCAGGCGTCACATCCACCCCGTAGGCGATCGGGTTGTTGTAAATCATGATGGGAAGGGGGGAGGCGGAGGCAATCGCCCGATACCATTCGACGGTTTCGCGCGCATCGGTTTTATAGTTCAGGCTGGGAAAAACCATGAGCCCCTCGGCGCCGAACCGCTCATAGGCAGCGGCGCACGTCTGCGCAGATTGAAGGGTGATTTCCGCGAGCCCGCACAACACGGGCACCCGCCCGCGTACCGTCTCGGTAGCTGCACGAATCACTGACTCGCGTTCGGCCATGTCCAAAGATGCGTTCTCTCCCAGCATGGGAAGAACAATGATCCCCGACACACCGTTGTCGATCAGTCGTTGGATGCTGCGCCTGGTGGCCTCGAGGTCCACCGCGCCACGCCGGTCCATCTTGGTCGTCACCGCCGGAAATACGCCGCGCCACTTCGCCGTCATAGCTGCCTCGTTTCGTCGGTTATTGTAGATTGGATCCAATCTACAGGAGGCAGCCGCTATTGTCCACGCGCGGGCCACCGTGCATGCGCGGGCGGTTTATTCCAGGTAGGCGGCCAGCCGCTGTGATTCAACAGTGCAGGCGCGATCCAACAGCCCGAAGCCCAGCCGCACCGCCTCCCGCAGGCTGATGGGGACATTTTCCGACTCTGTTGGGTGCATGTTGAACCGCCAAGCTGGACCTGTGGCAGAGGGGGGCAGGAATCGGTCCCAAGCCCCCAGGTCGAGCCGCCACCGCGCCTGACGCATTGCGACAAATTGGCTAAAAAGCCACAAAAAATGAGCGGCTTAAGGCCGCACTGCCAGACCGTGACAGCAGCGAGCCTTTCGGCTCGAGGCCTGTCAGCGTGACCGGCGGGATGTAGCGAATCCAAAGGGACTGCCAAGCTGACTCCCCGTGATGCCGGCAGCACTACGCCCCAATCATCCGGTTCCCTCACCCCCTACCTAGAACTGTGTCGCAGAGCCGGCTCGACCACCTGTGAGAAAATTTGTCGTGCCTGGAAACGGCCTGACGATGTAGTGCAAGAGCAGGGAGTAGAAAAAAGCATGGACAACCCCTTCGACGACGAGACGGGACAGTTTCTCGTGCTCGTGAACAGCGAAGGTCAGTACAGCCTCTGGCCTGCTTTTCGTGCATTGCCGAAGGGGTGGAGTCCTACCGGTCAGTCGGGCGCGCGTCGGGTGTGTCTGGACTGGATCGAGGCCCACTGGACCGACATGCGACCAAGGTCGCTCGTCGAAGCCCATTCTGCGGCGAATCAATAACACGGCACCTTCGGCTCATGAAAGCCGTTAGCGCCCTTTCTCATGGTCATGCAAAAAGCGCTGATTCGGCAGCAGATAACCTCTACGGGAGCCACCCGGCTGCCACTATCCGTGGCGCAGACCGATGTCTGGCGTGCTCAGCGCCTCGCATCCGGTGACACCCTCTACAACATCGGTGGGTATGTAGAGATCTTCGGCACTGTCAGCCGTAGGGCCTTTCACGCCGCCATTGTCCGAGCTCTCACCGAATCTGACTCCCAGCTTTTTAATTTCGTCGCGACCGATGAGGGTCCGCGACAGATTCACAATCCGTACGCCAGCGTCGAAATCCCGTTCGTCGATTTGAGTGGCAACGACGACCCACGTGCGGACGCGATGGCGTGGATGTACGCGGACATGGACAAGGTGTTCGATTTGTCCGCCGGTCCCGCGTTCCGCTTCGCTCTCATCAGGATCGCAGCGGATCATGTTCTGTGGTTTTGCGCGTTTCATCACCTCGTTACCGACCTGTTCGGCACGTCGCTGTTCCTGAGTCGAACGGCGGAGCTGTACAGCGCGGCCGTTGGCGGAAACGCGCCGCCCGCCGCCGATCTCACGCCCTGGTCGGAGGTTCTCGAAGACGAGCGTGGGTACTACGCGTCCACGCGTTGCGAGCGCGATCGGAATTACTGGCGCGACCAACTCCGGAATTGCCCCGAAGCGGTCACACTCTCGGGACGGACGCCCGGTTGGCCAGTAGCCAGTGTCGGCAGCGTAGGCACACTGCCGCGCGCGATTGTTGCCCGCCTGCAGGAATTGGGTGCAGCCAGCAAAGCGGGCTTGCCTGCCGTTCTGTTTTCCGCTGTTGCGTTGTACCTGTCGAGAATGACCGGCCGTCGCGATCTGGTGTTGGGAATGCCAGTAGCCGCTCGCACAAACGCAAAGCTGCGCCGCACAGCCGGCTTCGTCGCGAACGTCGTGCCGCTGCGGCTGAATGTCGATCTCGCGCAGAGCTTCACGGAGCTGGTCGAACACACTGGCAAGCGCATTCGTGAGGCGTATCGCCACCAGCGATACGCGTCCGGAGCGTTGCGCAACGATCTCGGGTTGACCGCGAGCGAGCCGAATATATACGGCGCCGTACTCAACTTCGTGCCCAACGATGCGGAGTTCAACTTTGCCGGTCAGCCCGTCCGGCTGAATATCTTTACGCATTCGCGCCGCGTCGAGGATTTGAGCATAACCGTTCACGCACGCAGCGATGACTCGGATGTCATGCTGCAGATCGACGGTAACGGGGCTCACTACGACCAACAGTCGATTGATCTACACGGGCGGAATTTCCTGGCGTTGCTGAAGGCGGTGGCCGCGCAGCCGCACCTGTCGGGGCAGTCGTTGCCGCTTCTCAACGAGGCGGAACGATCACGTATTTTTGGGGAGTGGGCCGGGCGGCAGTCGTCTGTCGAGCCCCGGACACTGGTTGAGTTGTTTGAGTCACAGGTGACGCAGACGCCGGACGCCGTTGCGGTGGTGAGTGGAGATCGGGCCCTCAGTTACCGCCATCTGGATGAGCGCGCGGATCGGCTGGCGCGGCAGTTGATCGAGCGGGGCGTCGGAGCCGAGCGCGTGGTGGGCCTGTGGGCCGACCGGTCGATTGAGATGTTGGTTGGACTGCTGGGTATTTCGAAGGCAGGCGGTGCGTTTCTGCCGCTGGATCCGGCGTATCCGGTGGAACGCCTGGAATCGATGCTCGCGGATGCGCAGCCGATGATGTTGTTGAGCAGCGCTGCGGCCCCAGCCGCTGAGTTGGGGCGCGGCATTACGCGGATGAGCATCGAAGCGGCTGTTGAGCCCGCTCCGCAACCTGACAGCAATGGCTTGCCAACCCGCGCCGCCCCAGCGGGCGCCGCGAGTGCCTCGGGGGTGGTCGCCGCGCATGTGGGCAGCCGCAATCTGTCGCGTGCCCCGACGCGGGCCGCAGACCCCGCATACGTGATTTATACCTCCGGTTCTACCGGCACCTCCAAGGGTGTGGTGGTCACCCACGCAGGCCTGAGTGCGCTGGCTGCCGCGCAGGTGGAACGTTTCGCGGTGAC
>JAXDQF010000008.1:0-4441 GCA_034668025.1 Gammaproteobacteria bacterium
AGCGCGTCGGTGCACGGGTAGCTGCCCAGACGCCCATCGCCAGCTGGAATTTCAAATTTTTCGTACTCGATGACGATGAGGTCAACGCCTTCACCCCTGGCGGTGGGTACGTCTACATCCATCGGGGTCTGATGAATTACCTGGGATCCGAAGCGGAGCTTGCTACCGTGCTCGGACATGAAATTGGGCATGACGTGGCTCGGCATCCTGCGCGTTCGGAAACGCGTGGAGTGTTGATGTCAGTCGGCGCGGTTGCTGCCGCTATTGCCAGCGGCTCGGAGGCGATTGCGCAGATGGCGAACATTGGCGCGACTGCGTGGCTGCAGGGATACGGCCGCGACAATGAGATGGAAGCCGATCGCCTCGGGCTCGAGTACGCCGCCAAGGCTGGCTATCGCCCTGAAGCCATGGCCGAAGTCTTCAAAGTGCTGAAAGGCCAGGAGTCGTTCGAGCTGCAGCGAGCGAAGGACGAATCCCGAGAACCCAACATCTACCACGGCGTGTTCTCGGACCACCCCGCGCCGGATGCGCGCGCGATTCAGGCTGTTCGAGCGGCCGCGCATATCACCGCCGAGCCAGCGGATGGCTGGATAGACAATCGTGACGCGTACCTCCAGGCCATTAACGGCCTTCCCTACGGCTCGAGCAAAGAGCAGGGCATCGTCCGGGATAACCGCTTCTATCACGAAGGCATGGGCCTCACGGTGGCATTCCCGCGCGGTTGGATCGTGAACAATCTTCGCGACCGTTTGCTGGTCTACACGAAGAAGAAAGATGCGCTGCTGCAAATCACCATCGAGAAGCGCCCCGAGAAGCAATCACCGCGTGAGTTTCTGCTCGCGAAGTTGAAGGGCGGCTCATTTGCGCGCGGCGCAGATATCTCAGTCGACGGCATGGAAGGCTATACGCTGATCACGCGATCCGGCTCGCCGCTCGACAGCGGTGAAGGTCCCGTCCGCTGGGCTGCGCTCTACCGTGACAAGAGCGTGTTCCTGATTGGCGGCACCAGTCGTTCGAGTGCCAACGGCGCGCCCATTGATGACGGCATTTTCATGGGCAGCATCCAGACGATGCGCCATCTGAAGCCTGCGGAATATCCGCTCGCACAGCCGTACAGGCTGAAGATCGTCACCGCGACCTCGACGACGAAAATCGAGGATTACGTCAAGAGCGTGCCGGATGAGAAATTTCAAAAGGAACGGCTCGAGTTGCTGAACGGACTGTATCCAAAAGGCGAACCGCGACCGGGCGATTCGTTGAAGGTCATTGAATAGCGAGTTGAGCTTCGCACGCTGCGTCCGGCAGGCCTAAAAACAGTCGCGTCTCTACCGTCTGGTAACTTGATTTCAGGTCACGGACCCTGTATTTCTCGAAATCGGCCCGCGCTCGACGTCGTGTCGAAACGCCGCGGTCTCACCAGGAAAAACGTACCGCATGACCGACAAAAAGTTCGAGCTCGTCGATCGAGCCACGGAGCGCAAAGCTCAGCTGCCTGTCCGCAATGGAACCATCGGCCCGTCGGTCGTTGACATCTCAACGATCAACAAAGATCTGGGCGTCTTTACCTACGATCCCGGCTTCGGGATGACGGCGGCGACCGACAGCAAGATCACCTACATTGATGGCGACGCGGGCGTACTGCTATACCGCGGCTATCCCGTCGAGCAGCTCGCGGAGCACAGCTCGTTCATGGAAGTGGCCTACCTGTTGCTGCTGGGCGAGCTGCCGAGCCACAAACAACAGGAAGAGTTCAGCGGCAACATCCGGCACCACACAATGATCAACGAATCATTGCTGCGGTTCTTCAACGGCTTTCATCACAACGCCCATCCGATGGCGATGGTGTCGGCCGTGATTGCATCGATGTCCGCGTTCTATCACGACACGATGGACATTTATAACCCGCGCCACCGCGAGATCTTCTCCCACCGCATCGTCGCCAAGATCCCCACCATTGCTGCGGCGGCGCACAAGCATTCCCTCGGGCAGCCGTTCGTTTACCCGCAAAACAACCTCGACTACTGCAGCAATCTGCTGCACATGTTGTTTGCGGTTCCCTGTGAGCCCTACCAGGTTGATCCGGTCGCCGCTGAAGCGCTCGACCTGCTGTTCATTCTCCACGCGGACCACGAGCAGAACGCGAGCACGTCAACTGTGCGCCTGGCGGGCAGCACGGGCGCCAATCCATACGCAGCCATCTCCGCCGGTGTGTCCGCGTTGTGGGGTCCCGCACACGGGGGTGCCAACGAGGCGGTCCTCGCCATGCTCGAGCAGATCGGCACGGTGGACAACATTCCGAAGTACCTCGCGATGGCCAAGGACAAGACCAGCCATTTCCGGCTCATGGGCTTCGGTCACCGCGTGTACAAGAACTTCGACCCGCGCGCCAAGATCATCCGCGAGATGTGTCACAAGGTGCTCGCAAAGCTGGGGCGAACGGACAATCCGTTGTTCGAGCTCGCCTTGCGCCTGGAGGAGATTGCGCTCAAGGACGAGTACTTCGTGTCGCGCAAGCTGTACCCGAATGTGGATTTCTATTCGGGCATGATCTACAGCGCGATCGGCATTCCGCGGTCGATGTTCACCGTGATGTTTGCAATCGCACGCACCGTGGGTTGGGTCGCGCACTGGCAGGAGATGATCTCCGATCCCGCGATGCGAATCGGCCGCCCCCGTCAGTTGTACACGGGTGCCACCAAGCGCGATTACGTGAGCATGCAGAAGCGGCCTGAGCTGACTCCGGCGGACCTTCGCAGCCACAACTAGTTCGATTGGCGCGGCCACGGCCGCGCGGAGCCCGGGTTCTTTTCCGCCACCAAAAAGCGTGGTTTTTGGTGGCTGCGCTCGCTGATTGGTGCGGCACGGGCCGCGCGGAGCCCGGGTTCTTTTCCAGGCTGCGCCCGTACGGCGACGCCCCGTTAGCTCGTACGGCCCGCATACCTGGCTGCGGGCCAGCCATCCGGGCCCCGCCAGCTGAAGCCAATTGCGCGGCCAGGTGGCGACTATTGAGCAGATGCGGGAACAGCTGCAGAACGTCGAATAGTGGCCGGTAGCCACACGAGTCCGAGCGCTGCAGCCGCGACTGCGAGCACGGCACCAATTGCGAACGCAACGTGATAACCGCTGTTCAGGGCGACCAACGGATCCACTCCCGATAGCGAAAGCCTGCGCATCCAGGCTGCCGCTGTACTCGCGAGAATGGCGAGTCCCAAAGCGCCCCCCATCATCGACGAGGTGTTGACCAATCCCGAGGCGAGCCCGGAGTCCTTGGGGTCGACACCGTGCATGGCGGCCAAAACCAACGGGTTGAATGCGATTCCCCCACCGATGGTGAGCAGGATCAGGCCGGGGAAAACGTCTGTCAGCAGATCACCCTTCACGGGCGCACTCGAAAATAGTGCGAGTCCGACCGCGCACAGCAGCAGTCCGGCGGCAAAAGGGAGTTTGATGCCGAAGCGATTGACGATTCTGGCGGAGAAGCCGAGCGCCAGGACGGCCCCGACCAGGCTGGTCGGCAGGAAGATCAACGCGACTTCCAGCGAGTTTTTTTCCAGCACTCGCTGCAAATAGAGCGTGATGAAGAAACCCGAACACATCGCCGCCGACGTCAGCATGGCTGCGACGTTGGCGACGGCGAGGACCCGGATACGAAACAGACCGAGCGGCACCAGCGGACTGCGAACGCGCGACTCGATGAAGAGGAATACGGCCAACAACACGACGGCTGCCGAGAACGACCCGACAGATTGCTTCGACCACCACCCTGCTTCGTCCCCATTAATGATGGCGTAGACAGCAAGCATCAAAGATGTGGTCATCGTAAGTGCACCGGCGAGATCGAGGCGTCCTGTGGCACGCCCCTGTGCTCGCGTAGCTGGTACGAGGCGCAACGACAACACGTAAACGAACACGCCCACTGGAACATTGATCAGAAAAATCCAATGCCAGTTAAAGGCAATGGTAATCACCCCTCCCAGAATGAGACCAATGCTGCCGCCGGTGGACAATATGAAGCCAAAGACGCCCATCGCTTTTGCGCGGTCATCGGGCTCGGTGAACATGTTCATGATGAGTGAAAGAGAAACGGCATCCACAACCGCACCGCCGAAACCTTGCACTGCCCGAGCCCAGATCAGCGCGGCCTGCGACGTCGCCAACCCGCATCCCAGGGACGCCAGGGTAAACGCCACTATTCCAATGAGAAACAGTTTGCGCGCACCGTACAGGTCACCCAGGCGTCCACCGAGCAACATGAAGCCGCTGACCGGCAGCACGTAAGCATTTACAACCCAGACTAGAGACGTCTCGGAAAATCCCAGGTCAGTTCGGATGGTCGGCAGCGCCACAGTCACGACTGTTGCGTCGAGAACGATCATCACCACGCCCAGACACAGAACGAGCAGGGCAAGCCAACGGCGGCTGCCGTGGATGCGGTCTGGCA
>JAXDQF010000009.1:0-3523 GCA_034668025.1 Gammaproteobacteria bacterium
ATGGTACGTACCTGGTCATCCGGCAGTTGCATCAGGACGTGCGTGGATTCTGGCAGGCCATTGACGCGCGTGCCGGTGGTGTTGATGTCGAGCGCGAGTGGCTGGCATCGCAATTGGTTGGGCGGACACGTAGCGGAGAGCCGATTGTTGTTGACGAGTCCGCGGCGTCGTATGAAACGGCTGAGGCGGCCATGGGCGGCGGGTCCGCGACGGGGGCCGTGAATGTCACCGTCGGTTCGAATGCCGCACCGACGCGCGACCTCAATTCCTTCACTTTCGAATCCGACCCGGCGGGATATCGCTGCCCCATCGGGGCACATATCCGGCGTTCCAATCCCAGGACCGCGGATCTGCCCCCCGGCGGGATGGGCGTAGTCTCCCAACTGATTCGAACGCTCGGACTCGACTCCGAATCCAGGGCACGGGATCTCGCGGCATCCTCCCGATTTCATCGACTGTTGCGGCGTGGGCGCGAGTTCGGCGTGCAGGTGACTCCAGAGCAGGCGCTGAAGCTGCCGGCGCCCGTGGAATCAGGGCTGCACTTCGTGTGCCTCAACGCCAACATCCAGCGCCAGTTCGAGTTTGTGCAGAGCGCCTGGATCATCAGTACCAAGTTCAACGGCCTGCACGACGAGAGCGATCCCCTCCTGGGCAACCGCAAGTCGAGTGCGGCGGGGAGCCGTTGCGGCTATTTCTCCATGCCCCGCAGCGATGGCCCCACGCGCCGACTCGACAGCCTGCCCCAATTCGTCACGGTGGCTGGCGGCGCCTACTTCTTTCTGCCGGGAATCCGCGCCCTGCGCTGGCTCGCATCCGGCGGCGGCTGAGGAAAACAACATGGACTCCAACACACCGCGCCCCGTCCCGCCCGCCAACACCGGCTCCCGATTCCTCAATCTACTGTCCGACACCACCTTCAGGCTGCTGCAGCTGGAGCGGCGCTTCGACCGGATTGTGCGTCCGCCGTTCGATGCAGTGTTGCGGGATCCGATAGCACGTCTGGCCACCGCCCTGATCAACCGGCAACGCGCCAACGAAGGACTGGCACTCGCGGCAGAGAAGCCGTTCCCCGGCGAGGAGGAATTCGTCGACTCCATCATCACCACCTTTGAAAAGCAGATGCGGGGACTGTGGAAGCCGCGCGGCTTCGAGCGCGGCGGCAACACGAAAACTCACGGTATCGTGCGCGCCGAATTCATCGTACACCCGAATCTGCCCGAGCGGTTTCGCCACGGCGTGTTTGCCGAGCCGCAAACCTTTCGCGCCTGGGTGCGTTTCTCGGGACCCGGCCCCTACATCAACCCTGACATTGATGATGTGGGATTCATGAGCATCAGTATCAAGCTGCTGGGCGTCCCGGGACCCAAGCTCATGGACGAGGAGAAACACACCCAGGATTTCTTCGGTGTATCGACCCCGACGTTTGTCACACCCGATGTGCGGGCGAACGCCCAGTTGCAGGTGGAAAGCCTGAAGAACGCATCAATTTTTTACTTCGTCAATTTCCATCGCCCGCACCTGCTGGACTTCATCATGCAGGGACTGTGGGTCAAGACACAGAGCAGTCCGTTTGAAGCGCCGTACTTCAGCTGCGTGCCGTACCTGCTCGGTGAAGGCCAGGCGATGCAGTATTCGGTATGGCCGAAGACCACGCAGCGCACGCCGATTCCCCGGCTGCCGTTGCGGCCACCGGACAATTATCTGCGCGAAGCAATGGTGAAGGCGTTGAATGGCGGCGACGTGGAGCTGGACTTCCGCATTCAACTGCAAACCGACTCGTTCCTGATGCCGATCGAGAATGCCGCGGTGCTATGGCCGCAGAAGCTGTCGCCGCGGATCTGCGTGGCGACGCTGCGCATTCCCAGGCAGAAGTTTGATTCGCCGGCGCAGATCAACTTCGAGAAGCAGTTGTCGTATAACCCCTGGCATTGCATTCCCGAGCACCGGCCCCTGGGCAACCAGAGCCGGGCGCGCAAGCGCATGTACTTTGCCCTGTCCCAGTACCGGCATCAGATGAATGCCATACCTCACTACGAGCCGACCGGCGATGAGGTGTTCGAGCCGGACACTCGCGGCCAGGAGCCTGTGTGACTCATGTTCGCCGGCTGCGGACGGCCAGGATCCCGTCCCCTTTCAACTCGGTTGTAAATCCGGATTTGCGCAGCCGGTTGGCCACTTCATTGGGGACATCGCGCCCGCTCGTGAGCTTGTTGGGCGTGCCCGTATAGTGAAACAGCATCCCTCGCGGCCGCAGCACGCGGGCCAGGTGGTCGTAGAAAACCTGTGAGTACAGCTCACCGGCGATGCCAAATCGCGGGGGGTCGTGCAACACGGCATCAAAGGCCTGGTCGGGCAACGTGGCAATCTCAACCGCGATGTCGGCCGACAGCAAAGTCAGACCGCCGCTCGCCGCGGTCGCAGCGCCGCCAGCCGACGCCACCGCGCTCGCAACGACCGACACTGCGGGGGGCGACCAGGGATTGAGGCCGCGCAGCCAGATCACATCAGGATTCTTCTCATACGACTGCACCCTGGCCGCCTGTCCCTGCAGACACCAGGAAGCGAAGTACCCCAGCCCACCGCAGGTGTCGAGGATGACCTTGCCACGTGGGCGAATGAACCCTACCTTGCGCTCCGCATCCGCATACGGGGAGACCTGAGCGGTCGGCAGCATCTTGATGCCGTCGATCTCGAAAGTCGGTGGTCCCCACTCCGTGGGCACCAACTTGATCAGCGAGTTGGTGTAGCGCGCGGCCGGCTGGAAGGTATCGGTAGCCCAATAGTAGATCGTCCGGTCCTTGCAGACATCCAGAAACGGATAGCGCGTGCATCGCCAGCTCCAGTGATCCGCGCCCACTTCGACAGAAGTCCTGGAGCGCTCGAGGTCCAGCGAGCATTCGACAGTTGGAGTGCCCTCGCGGGCGGCGGCCCGCAACACCTCGTGTACCTGCAATGTCAAAAGCGGCCCCATGGCGCCGAATGATAGCAGCTATACTGGCAACCCGATTTTCACAGCGGCGTTACACTTGAACGACTCCCTGTTTGCACGCTCCGTAGCAGCTTTCGTCCTCACCCTTTCGGCCCAGAATTCCTTCGGCGCGGACACAGTCATCCACGCCGGCACGCTGATCGACGGAGTCTCCGCCGTCCCTCGTCAAAAGGTCTCGATAACCATTCACGACGACCGGATCACGGCCGTCGAAAACGGCTTTACGACGCCCCAGGGGGCCCAAGTAATCGACCTCTCCGGGGCCACTGTGCTGCCCGGCTTTATTGACTGCCACGTGCATGTGTCATCGATGCTGCCCAGCAGAGTGAATGCCACGGAATACTGGGTAACGCATTCGGACATCGATCGCGCGTTTGATGGTCAGGTTTTCGTCCGGCAGATGTTGCAGCAGGGCTTCACCAGCGCGCGTGATGTTGGTGGCGGCGACGAGACGGTCGCCATTCGCAATGCCATCGACGGCGGAAAAATTCCCGGTCCGCGGCTGATGGTTTCGCTGGAGCCACTCGGCCCGAC
>JAXDQF010000010.1:0-22590 GCA_034668025.1 Gammaproteobacteria bacterium
CCACGAACACGACGACGATCCACGCTGTGATGGTCCGGAAGGCGGAGTTCGCAGCCGCGGTGGCATTCGTCAGGGGCACAGAAACGACATTCGCGCCCACGACCTCGTGTGCCTGCCATCCAAAGCCGTTGTCGCTGCCGTAACGCGCCAGCAATGCGGCTGGAGCGCTGGCTGGCGTGCTGTGACACTCCAAACAGGCGGCGTCGACATGAATGGGTCGCGCCAGGTACAGCGACCGGCCCGTCGGCGTGTCCCGCTCCCCGGTGATCTCGTGTGCACCAGGATTATTACGAAACTGCTGGATGAGATCGGCTTCCCAGTCGGTTGCCCGATCTCGCAGGTTGGTCGGGTTGAGCGTCGCTTCCTTGTAGGCGTACTGCGGGTGCTGCTCCCGCAGCTTCAGGAAGTTCTGCGTTGCGGCGTAGAACGGCACGCTCTGCGGCGGGAACTCGGTTTTCATCCGTGCTTCGAGCAAGGGCAGGATCTCGGTGCTGGTGTAATTTCGCATGGCCAGCGCGCTGTCCAACATCAGCCCCGCTTCCTGCATCACCTCGTGTTTCGCATTGGCCTGAAGCAGGGACCAACAGCCGTAGCCCAACGCGACCGCCGCCAGAGCGAGCGTTGCGCCCAGAATGAGATTGATTCGGACCAGCAGGCTCATGCTACGCCAGCGGCAGGTGATGGGGTCGGACCAGTAGGTTCCAGTCTTGATGTTCTTCGAGTATGAGCGCAAGCGCCCCTTCAATCGAGTTTTTGACAGCAGTCAACGAATCACCGCTGGCCGCCATGCTCTGTTGAATACGTGAGATGGCGTCGGCCAGATCCCGGGCCAGGCGCTCGGAAGTGGCTCCGAGCCGGTAAGCCTCGGACTGCGCCAGGGCGCCATGCAGTGAAGCGCCCAGCGCAGGGAAAAACGTGGTCACGAGAGACAGCCAGATGGTGTGAACCACCAGGTGGAGCAATGCCCCCAGGGCGGTCAGCCCGAACAACCCCCCGTTGATCGAATGAACCCGATGCAACAAGGCATGCTGCTTTGCCGCAACGCGGCAATGATAGCGCCGCTGTTGCTCGAGGGTCCCGAGCGTCCATTGCATGTAGCTGCTGACAAATGCCGGATCAGACCAGGCGCCCGCCAGCAGTGCCCGCGCTTCGGGCTCAATCCGCGCGCACAGAATGGATACGTCATCGGCAGTGCGCAAATGTTGACCGGGATCGAATGCGCGCACATACCAGTTGGCTTCCAGGTCGGGGGCATTGAAGTCGAGTAGCGGGGCAAGCATCGGTAGATACGATGTCAGCTCAGCCGTCGTGCGGGCTCGTAACCACTCTCCCTGCCAGTCGCGCCGGTGTCCCAACCAGTAAATGAAAATGACCACCCCGATGATGACCACTTCGCAGATAGCCCATACACGGGCATAGGGATGGAATGCGTGCTGTGGGCTATCCCATCCCAGCGCCAGTGGCAGCACCGCACACAGGACCGCAATCGCGCTGAGCAGGTAAATGACCCAGAACCCACTGCGATACCGATGGCCGTAGTGGAGCGCTCGCTGGTCAAACTTGTGGTGTTCAGACTCAACGGCCGCGAACAGAGGGGCCAGCCGTTCAGGTGGCTGCGGCGGCGGCAGAGAATCGAAAGACTCCAACCGCACCCCGATCAACAGCAGACGCTGAATTGTCTGGTGCAGCGCCATTGCTCGAATCAGCCAACGAGCTCGTAAGTGGACGCAAAAATGGCGGCTGCCACGATTCCGAGGCTGCCGTCACCATAGTCGACGAGCCAGTCACCCGGCTGCCCCCGCAGTCGGGAGACCCCGTCGGCCAACAGAACCTCAAACGCCTCAGACATCGGTACTGCCATGATCGAATTGGTCAAGCTGACGTACCGACCGTCCTGGCCTGCGGCTGTCGGCGGTAGCGCCCGATATTTTTCTGCGAAACGCGCCCGTGAGACCCGCCAGCGCTCCCCCTCGACTCCCGTGACGATGGCATCTCCGGGATGTGCTTGCACTTCACCTTCCCGAGTTTGAATCGCACAGGGCTGCGACGCAAAATGCACGTCGACTTCGCGCGCGAGCTTGCGGGCCAGAACCCGCCCTGGATAGGTGCTGACCTCAGTTGAATATCCCCGGCGCGCTGTCGAGCGGAACAAAGGTTCCGCTCCCGGGCTCATCCGCCGCTCCGCAGCGCTTCGAGCGGTTCATTCTGCGCAACCGATTTGGCCTGCGCCTGGTGAATACGGGTGCGCCATTGGCGAACGTCATGCAGATTGCGCATGGATGCCGGTAGCTTGTCGAACAGGGAAGTCGCCTCGCGTAACAAAGCCGGTGCCTGCTTGGGATCCGTGAGGGCCTGAGCATACAACGCATTGGCCAGCTCGTAAGGCTGCCATTGATCGCCGTGATTCCGGATTGCGAGCGACCGCTGGAATTTGACGACCGGCGCTATGGTCTGGGCGGCTTCGGCGGTTCGTCCCAGGCGCACGAGTGTCATGGTCAGCCAGGTGGAGAGCTCGCCCTGGTCCCGGTAGTCCTGTACCGCCCCGTCGCTCACGAGTTTGCGGTTCTCGATGGCCTCGCGGGCCGCTTTCTCGGCGGCGGCGTAGTCGCTGCGCTCAAACTCAACCCGGGTCGAAATCAGCGCAGCGATGTACATGACGTTGGCCTTCTGCAGCGCCTCGTGTGCACCATCCGGCTTCGCAACCCGCATTCGATCGCCTGCCTGAATGGCCAGTGTGTGCGCGGTCTCGAGATCGTCCCGTTCAAATGCAATCTGGGCCGCGGGAAGCTTATCGGTCGCGTCGACCAATAGCGGCGGCAGACTCCCTGGCGGCGATACCTTCCGTACTCGTTCTGTAAACGGCGCTCCGGCAGCGACCAGGGCATCGGCGGTCGCCGGGTCGCCCACGGTTGCTTCTCGAACGGCTGTGTCCGCCATCGTCCACGCTCGTATGAGCATGAAACCGGCGCCGCCATTCGCAGCGCGACCGAAGTCATCGAGGCCTTTCACATACCACGGCATCGATTCCCGCAGCTTTCCCTGCGCCCAAAACGCGCCTGCGATGGACTGGTGAGCCACACCCAGGTTGTTGAGACTCGTAACGTTTTTGGGGTCGAGCTTCAGCAGCGTCTCTGACACCTGCAAGGCACGCTGGCTCGCCCGCATCGCTGCCGCAGGGTCCAGCGAATCTTGTGCCGCTAGAGACATGTTGGCCTCGATCACCTGTTCGGCGTGCAGCGCAAGGCGGTAGCCCGGGCGGATTTCCAATACTTTCTCCGCTACGGCCGCAGCATCCTCGCCAACTCGCAAAGCCTCCTCATCGCGCCCGGCGTTGGCCAGACCAGTGACGAGCCATGCGCCCCCTTCCGCATACTGCGCGCCCATCTCGAGGTTGGTGAGGTCGAGGGCTCCCAGGCTCGCGGCTATGCTCATAGCCTTCTGCTCTGTCGGAATGGCGTCCTTGTTGTTGATGGTCGCGGTCAACTCGAAGCCGACCCGAACGAGCACTTCCACGTAGGTGCGGCGGACTGCCTCGGATGCACCAGGAGATTCCGCCAACGGCTGCAACAACTGGGCCGCGCGCTGCAACAGCCCGTGAGCTTTCGGGCTGTTCTGGTTGTCGAGGATCTGTGCTTTGCTGGCGTAGGCCTGGGCGAGGGCAATGGTGGTTGTCTCGGAGCTGTCGCCGCTGGCCCGCTGTTCCTCCAACAGCTGGACTGCCTCCTCGGCATCGTTCAAACCAACATCGAGATCCCCCAATGAACGCATGACCCTCGCATGGTGCACCATGGCCAGCGCGCCATTGCGAACCGTTTCAGAGCCCTTGAGGCCGGCCGGCAATGCATGGAAGTAATCGATCTGGCGCTGCGAGAATTCCGCAATCACCTTCAGCTGACCAAAGCTCTCCAACTGGCGAACGAAGTCGTCCGACAGATAGCCCAACAGATGCTCGGCCTGGCCGCGAGCCTGTTCGGCAGCAAGCCGCGTCTCCTGTGCTTCCCGCTCGGCGCGCTTGGCACGCTGCCCCGTAAATATCGCGAAGACAGCCGCTCCTACAGCCACCACCGCCAACACAACACAGATGCTGGCAACCTGGCGCGCCTTGACCAGTGCCCTGCGCGCGGCGAGCTCGCGCGCCTTCTGCTCAGCCAATACCCGTTCGGTCGCTTCCCGCGCTTCGCGTTCCTGGCGCAGATCTCGACTGTTCTTTACAACACCACAGAGCACATCGTGGGTGAGCTCGACACGGCGTATGTCCAGCCGCTCCTCGACACGTAGCAGGCGCCGATTGACCAGCACCGCCAGCGTGTTGGGTGCAGCGCCAGCGGCCGTGAAACGTGCAACCAGGCTCTCCTCAGCCACGTTCTCACGGTAGCCTGACTCCGTCAGCAGCTCGTCTTCGATGATTCTGCGCACCGCGGCCGGCTGGTCCGCCAGGGCGCGCTCGTAGAAGTTGCTGAGGATGCTGGCGTGCGAGCCCGCCACCAGATCCAGTGAAATCTCCTTACGGCCCTGTGCCACGCGGGCGTCGTTCAGCTCGCGACAGATCAGGCTCAGCAGCGAAGGCTCCACTTCAGCGTTGGCCAGCTCCGCGCCGCCCGCGACAAAGCGCACAATCGCCGCGGCCACTTCTTCGGAGACCAGTTTCTTTCCCGGCCGCAACACCGCCGCCAGCGCCTGCGTACCTGTCATCGGCGCGAGCCGCAGCCGGTTTTGCGCAATGCTGGGCATCGAGGTCTTCAGGCTTTCCAGCGGTGCGAGATAGTCCTCGCGCAGCGCAATCAACACACGATAGTCGCTGCGGGCGAAGTCAAACCGCTCCGCGGCCGAGTCATCTGTATCAAACAGGTGCTCGAGTGCCTTCGGGGGCCGGTTTTCCACCAGGTCCGCCAACTCTTCAATGAAGCGCGCAGCGCGGGCCCGCCCGAAGTCATCGCTTTGCGCCAGCGTGAAGATTTCCTCGAACTGATCGAATATCAGCAGCGGAATGAGTGTCGCGCCGGCCGAGTCCCGTAACACGTCGTCCCGGTGATGCAGAAACTCCCACAGCGACTCGCTGTCGACCGCGACACCCACCTGGGTCCATTCGCCTGAGTCACTGGTGGCACGCCGGATGGCCTGTTTGATCTGCTCGGCCGGCTCGGGCGCTTCCCGCCCATAGTCGATGCGCACATACACCGGGCAGTAGCCCTGGCCGCGCAGGCGCGGTACGAGACCGGCGCGCAGAATGGACGTCTTGCCCAGTCCCGATTGGCCAAACAGCACCGTCAGCAGCTTGCGCTGCACCCGCCGTGCGAGCTCCGCAATCTCATCCTCACGCCCGTAAAAATACGAACGGGTTTCTTCGGTGAAGGAGGCAAGTCCCAGCCAGGGGTTACCGTCGTCGACCATGGCCGGCGAGGGGCTCGCAGTGGCGATTTGCTTCTCGGCGGCGCTCATGCGGACCGTGCTCGCATGAAGTCGCTCAAGCGTTGCGCGAACTCCGGCGACACCTGTCCACCCGGAAGATGATTGAAATGCAGCGACTTGAATTTGTCCGGCACGAGGGCGTCCCCCGCGTTGGTCGAATCTACTGAAACCGGCAGAATGAACAGAGCTTCATCGGCCATGTTACGGGCACGGTCGATTGCGTAACTCCACTCGCGGCGGAAGTAACCCTCCTGGCGCCGCTGGGTCGTTGCGGAGACCACCGGAATGAAATACGAGCAACCCGCGATATTGCGCCGGATCTTGCGGTCATAATCGTCCCCCGCCTCGAGCCGATCCATGTCGAACCAGGTGGTGATCCCTGCCGCTTCCAACCCCGCCTTGATCTGTTGAACCGCCGCCAGGTCATCGCGGGCATAGCTGATGAAGACTGCGTTATCCGGCATCTCGCGTGCGGGCGGCAGAAAGCGGGTCGGGGAGGGGGCTGCGGTCATGGTGGCGCCACGACGAGCCTCCCACCGGGTGTACAACTCCTCGACGAACCGTTCGGCACCGCGGTATATGCGCGTTCGAACGCTGACCTGCTGTAGAAATCCCACGAGCCGGTCATCCTGGCTGGTGTAGTTGTCCGCCAGGATTTCGCCGACATCGCGCGGGTCGGACAAGCGCTGGCGCTTCGCCATCCGCAGGAAGAGGCGGGCGAGCCAGTTTGAGAAGTTGCTGCCAATGAAGAGCAGGTGGTTGTGCTCGAGCTCATGAAACAGCTTCTCGGGTGCCAGGTGCTCATTCTGCAGGGCACAGATGAACTCGAGCAGGTCTTCGTCCGAGATGACGTAGGTCGGGGATGCCGACAGCTTTCCAAACAGGTGGTAGACCAACGGACGCTGCAGCTGGTCACGTTCGCCGGGCAGGTCAACAACCCGATTGGGTGAATAGGACAGCACGTCGGTTGACGGCGCGCCGCCGGATCGCTCCAGGTTGATTGCGGTCTCGAGCAATGAATCGAACGTCGTCGACACAAAGAGGTCGAAGTCCGTGATAGCCGCCAGCTTGCGCAACGCTGCGGGGGCCTCGAAATTGGCCTCCTTGATGATGCTTCGCAGGCGTACGTAAGCCTCTTCGCGGCGCCCCCGGTTGGCCAGGAACCAGCAGACTACGTCATTTAACGTATAGGGCTGAGGCAAGTCCGCGGTGTTGACGTTGAGTCGCACCGCGAGCCGTTCGGCGACCCAGTCGTGCAACAGCCGTGGTCCGCGATCCGTCGAAACCATCAGGAGCTCGGGCCCCACGATGGGAATGACCCGGCGCTCCTCGATGAAGTTCAGCAGGTCATCCCACGCGTCGTCATCCAGCGTGCTCATTGATGACGCGGTAACTGATGCATTGATCATACGGCCGGCCCGGCGCACTCGAGGCGTATTGTTCTTGATTAGCTTTGCGAGTTTGCCGCAACGTAACTTGCACTGCAATGCATGTTACCCTGGATTTTCCATGCGCCTACTCGTTACCTTGGCTCTCTGTTGGGTTTCCACAGCCAGTGGGGCGCAATCGCCCCCTCCGGGCGTGCCGGAATGGCTGTTTCCCCTCAACCCGCCGGCTGCCGCGGATGCTCCGCCCGCCGACAGTGTCAAACCGCTTCACATCCCCAACAGCGAGGTTGCTTTCACCGCCGCCCAGCTGATCAACCTGTTCTCAGTGCCGGATTGGCACCCCGCGGCCCATTCGCCACCGCCAGAGGTTGTCGCCCGCGGGCGCCCCCCGAGCGTGTTCGCCTGCGGCTTTTGCCATATGCCCATGGGTCAGGGTCGCCCTGAGAACGCCGCTTTGGCCGGCTTGCCGGCTCAGTACATCATCCGGCAGGTCGCGGACTTCAAAAGTGGCGCCCGACGCGGCGCGCTGCGGGACGGCTATGGTCCGACTGATCTGATGGTCAAGGTCGCGACAAATGTGAGCGCGACAGATCTTGCGGCGGCGGCTGAGTACTTCGCCGCGCAACGTATGACAGAGCGCACGCACGTCGTCGAGACAGCCCGGGTTCCGAAAATGCATGTTGTTGGATGGATTTACGCCGCGGATGAGGGCGGCGGCGCCCAGGAACCTATCGGCGGCCGCCTCTTGGAAATGACTCCGGATCCTGAGCTACACGAGCACCGCTCTGATGGCCTGCGCTACGTCGCTTACGCACCAACCGGGAGCACACAGCGCGGCAAATCTCTTGCTCATTCATCGGCCACGGCGTGTGTCGTATGTCATGGCGAGGGCTTGCAGGGAGTTGGGTTGATTCCACCCCTGGCGGGGCGATCGCCCACTTACATTCTGCGACAATTGCTGTCTTTCAAGACGGGCGCGCGGGCTGGCACGACTGCGGAGCCCATGAAAGCTGTCGTTGCCAACCTCCAGCTCAATAACATGATCGATGTGGCAGCGTACGCGGCCTCGCTGCAACCCTGATCTCGCGGGGCGAGTCGCGCGCCACGGCAACGTGCCCGCGCAGAGCCAGCCGCCGCCCCGCTCCATCCCCGCGCCCTGCCTCACCGAAAGTCCCGCGAACCCACCCGCACTCGTCCCAGCCAGTGCGAGTAGTCCCGGATCTTCTCGGCGATGACATGGATGACCCCCAGCTCGCTTTGCAACTCCCCTTGCACCACCATCAGCCGCGCGCCAAAAACCGCCTCGCGTTGGGAATGTTGCACCCGGGGCCAGACGATGAGATTGATGGTGCCGGTCTCATCCTCCAGCGACATGAAAACGACCCCCGACGCCGTTTCCGGTCGTTGCCGATGTGTCACGATTCCGGCCACCCGGATGGTCATGCCGCTGTTGAGTTTCACGAGATCGGCGGCCCGGTGGGCGCGCAGCCGATTCAGCTTGCCGCGAATGAGCGCGAGGGGGTGGCGCCCCAACGTCAACCCCATTCCCCGATAGTCCGCAACGATCTCTTCACCTTCACTCGGCGCCGCGAATCCCAAGGGCTTCTCACGAGCGGACGTCCCCGCCAGCGCGCCAGGCAGACGCTCGACTCCAATGGCGCCCCAATGCGCCAGCCGACGATGCCCCGCAAGTGTCGCGAGTGCTCCAGCACAAGCCAACAATTCCATTGCCCGTTGCGATAAGTTGGCCCGATGTGCCAGCTCATCGACATCCGCATACGGTCCGGCGGCGGCGCATTCATCCGCACCGGCTAACCCCTCGGCCCTGGTTCGTCCTTCCGCTATGGCGCGCCCTTGCGCCTCAGCCAATCCCGACACCATACGCAAACCCAGGCGAACTTCAGGATTGCCCTCGGGGCTCGCCTCCAAAGTGCAATCCCACTCGCTGCTCAACACGTCAATCGGCCGAAACACAACACCATTGCGGCGCGCATCATTCACCAGTTGCGCGGGAGCATAAAATCCCATGGGCCAGCTATTCAGCAGTCCGGCAACAAAAGCCGCCGGGGCATGACACCGCAGCCACGCGGACGTATAGACCAACAACGCGAAGGAGGCACTGTGACTTTGCGGGAACCCGTAAGACCCAAACCCCAGAATCTGGTTGTAGATCTGGTCGGCAAATTGCGCGGTATAACCTCTCTCCAGCATCCCCGCCATGAGCTTGTCACGGTAGTCGGCCAAACCCCCTTTGCGCTGCCAGGCTGCCATTGATCGGCGCACCTTATCCGCTTCTCCAGCGGAGAACCCCGCGGCCACCATGGCAATCTCCATGACCTGTTCCTGAAACAGGGGCACCCCGCACGTGGGTCCCAGGATCTTCTCCAGCGCCGCGTTGGGGTAAGTCACCTTCTCGAGGCCCTGCCGCCGCCTCAGATAGGGGTGGACCATCCCGCCTTGAATGGGTCCGGGCCGGATGATGGCTACTTCAATGACCAGGTCGAAGTAACACCTCGGTTTGAGTCGGGGCAGCATGGTCATCTGTGCCCGCGATTCAACCTGGAATACGCCCACCGATTCGGCTTTGCACAACATGTCATACGTGGCGGGATCTTCGGGTGGAATGTCCTGCATGCGGAATTCCCGGCCCTCAAACTGCCCCTTCAGTTCCAGGGCCCGGCGGATCGCCGACATCATGCCGAGCGCCAGGCAATCCACCTTCAACAGCCCCAGCGTATCCAGGTCATTCTTGTCCCACTGGATGATCGTACGGTCCGGCATGGCGGCGTTCTCAACAGGCACCAGCGTCGACAGCGGCTGTTGGGACATCACAAAACCACCCACGTGCTGCGACAGATGCCGCGGAAACCCCACGATCTGGGCGACCAGTTTCATCAGGAGCTGCGCGATCGGCGACTTCGGGTTGAACCCCAGTTTGACGAGTTGAGTGGGAATCTCCCCGGCACCGTCAAACCATTGCAGGGATTTGGCCAGCGCATCCACCAGGTCCAATGGCAATCCCAATGCCCGGGCCACATCCCGAATGGCCATTCGTCGCCGGTAAGTAATGACGGTTGCAGCCAGTGCCGCGCGGTGGCGCCCATACTTTGTGTAGATGTGCTGCAGGACCTCTTCGCGCCGCTGGTGCTCAAAGTCGATGTCGATATCAGGTGGCTCGTGACGCTCCTTGGATATGAAACGCTCCAGCAGCAGATTCATACGGGCGGGATCGACTTCTGTTACCCCAAGCGCGTAGCACACCGCGGAGTTGGCAGCGCTGCCCCGTCCCTGGCACAAGATGCGCTCCCCGCGCGCGTAACTCACGATTTCCTCAACGGTCAGGAAGTAGTGTTCAAACCGCAGCTCCCGGATGAGCACCAACTCCTTTTCGATCAGCTCGCGAACCTCGGCAGGCACTCCCTGGGGCCAGCGTCGTTGCAGTCCCTTTTCAGTCAGCGCACGCAGGTGCTCAGTCGCCGTCATCCCGGCCGGGACCAACTCCTCGGGATATTCATAGCGCAGATGCCGAAGCGAGAAAGTGCAGCGCCGGGCAATCTCAACGGACGTTGCCAGCAGCTCCGGCGGATACAGCTTGCGCAACGTGCTCAGCGGCCGAAGATGGCGCTCACCATTGGCAAACCCCCTGCGGCCTATTTTGTCGACCGTCGTCTTCAACCGAATTGCAGTCAGGACGTCGTGCAGCGGCCGCCGGTCGCGAACGTGATAGTGAACGTCGCCCACGGCTGTAACCGGCAACGCAAACTGCCGGCTACGAGCCAACAGGAAATCCAACCTGCTGGCGCTATCCTGGGCGAGATGATGTGCATGGGCCAGATAGGCGCCCGCTGCAGACAAGCCTGCAAACCACTCAACAGTCGCCGCGCAGATCTGCAGGCCCGGCACCCAAAGGGCTATCGTCTCAGAGATTTCGCCGCCTTCGAAATCCTTGCGGCTGAGGCGGTAAGTACCCTTGGTGGCGGCGCGCCGCGCCCGGGTGATGAGCTCGCAGATCTGTGAATACGCGGCCTGTGTTGGGGCGAGGAGGACAACGCGGTCGCCCTCCTCGAATCGAAACTGGCTACCGACGATGAGGGGCAGGTCCGCCGTCTCGGCCGCCTCATGTGCCCTGACTATCCCGGCCAGGGAACACTCATCCGCAATCGCAAGCGCCACATACCCGAGCTCCTTGGCTCTCTCAACCAACTCGCGCGGATGCGAGGCCCCCAGTTGAAAGCTGAAGTTGGTCAGACACAGCAGTTCTGCGTAGGGCACTTGGGCGGCTCACGCCCACAGTCCCTGCAGGTACCAGCGGTTGGTACCTGCTTCGCGAAACAGCCACCAGTGCGCACCTTCGTCAGTGCGGGCCAAATAGTAGTCGCGGCTCGAGTCCTGACCCGTCCACCAGCCTGCCTCGATGCGTTCCGGTGTGCCGAGCAGTTGCGGCAGATTGTTGATCTGCTGCGGCTCGCTCAGGAACCACAGTGGCCGGTCCGGAAACGGCGCCTCGATCCGGGTTCCTGTCCCATCAGAAAGTACGCACCAGGCGTTTTCAGGACGGTGATCATCGCTCAGTCCCAGGCGTCGAATGGCGTCCGCACCGAGGCGGGCGCGCAGTTTATCCAGCAACGCAGACCAGTTGTCGTTTTCGCGATGCGGGTCGTCGAAGAAATCGGCCTGCGTAATCCGGGGTTCGACAAACTCGCCGGCATTCAGCTGGATTGCCATCACCGGGTCCGGAATGGGCGTGCGCTCCAACTTCTCTCTGAGCAGTGCAAAGAGGTGCGCGGCGTCCCGTTGGGGCGCGCTGGTCACCAGCCGCAATACCGTTTCCGCGCCCTCCCGATGTAGTAACTCGACAGCGAGATGCTGAATCGCCACATCCCGTCCGCGCAGGTAACCTGCAAACTCCTGCAGTATCCGTCGTAACGGAAACAGCAATCCATCCACCGATTCCACGCCTTCCATGAAATCAAACCGCCGCCGATAGATAGCAGGCGCACGATGCCGCCGCCTCACATCAGCCCGCTCCCCCAGCAGCCTTTGCAGATAATGGGGCAACTCCTCACCAAACCGCCGGGCCAGGGATTCAGACGGGATGTCGAGGAGCTCGTCGATGGTGCGCAAACCCGTCGTATTCAGTTGGTCAACCACCTTGGGACCGATATCCAACCCGGCGAGCGGCAACGCACCCACCGTCCGGCGTATTTCCGACTTGTTGAGGATGGGTCGTACGTCGGGATGCTTCGTCAGTAGTGACGGCGCTTCGAGGGTAGGCGCGATGCCGAGCGATGCTGTGTAGCCCAGTCGCTCGATGCCGGTCTTGATTTGCGCGTGGACGGTGCTGAGGCTGTTGAAGTATCTGAGGCTGGAGCCTATTTCCTGCCACAACATCCAGCGTGCGACGTCCAGGCAGACATCGCTGGTGAATTGGTGGGCCCAGCAGGCCAGGGCGAGTATTGCGCGCCGCTCATCTGCCTTTGAGCGATCGAACATGCGTAGCTCCGGTTCTCGCATCAGTGACGAGGGAGCGTCCATGCCGATGTGTATTCCCGCTTCGCGGGCGGTTGTGTTGCATGCAATGACAGTGCGCCGTGCACCGGCGCCATCGGTGACCGCTAGCGGCCCTGGTTGCTGCGGCTGGCGCAGCTCCATTGCCAAATGCGGCAAGTGCAGACTGACCCACAGCATGATGTCTACTCACGCTGCGGGACGGTTGAGCGGGAGAACCAACTTACCGGGTTGGCCGCCACGCACTTTCACGAGGTTGAGGCTCATGCCGTCATCGGCGGCAGATAACGCAATTCGCAGCGCTGCCGGCGAGGCGTGAGTCAACGCGGAAGGGGGTCTATACAAAAACGCACAGGCTTTCCCGGTCTCGGCTGCAAGTTGTAATCGACGCAAAGCACGGTCCTCTCGAGCCGTGCTCCATAACAACACCGCGGCTGCGCCTTCGCGTAGAAGTTGTTCTGCAGCCCAGTGGCCGTCTTTATCACAATCGGCAGCAACCCAAAGCAACGCCCTCAGCGTCAGGCCATGCCGAGCCAACGCGGGTGCGTACGGGACATGCGGGGGCCGTACGAAAGCAACACTTCTGCCGTCCTGACACCAGGATTTAAGGGCGGGAAGCGTCAATCTCAGTTCTCCACATCCGACGGATTCAGGTGCAATCTCAATTAAGGTTCCAATGGGCCAACCACCCCCCGGCAGCCGCGCGTCCAAAGCGGCGTAGCCACTGCTTCGGGCTTCGACATGGGCGGTTTCTCCCCCGCGCCATAAGTGCATGGAGCTGCGAAGCAGGGCTTGGAACGATTCGGCCGGCGAGGTCATGAGCCCGAGCGTAGAAGAGGCTGATTTTGCTGTACAGATATACAGCCAACCCGGTCGTACCTCCCGGGGCGCATTTCCCTTTTTGGATTAATCAGTTGCGTGCCCTGAATTATTTTTCGGACTACTAACAGAGCGATTTTATCAATTTGCGTATTGCCTTAATTAAGCAGAGGCTACAGAATGTAGGCATGCGCTCACTGAATGTTCTTGCCGATCCGACGCGCCAGCGGATCGTTGAAATGTTGGCGACTGGTGCCCTGGCCTCTGGTGAAATCGCGCGGCGCTTTGACGTCAGTGCGCCTGCGATTTCCCAGCATTTGAAAACCCTCCGCGACGCGAAGCTCGTTCGCGTGCGGGCACAGGCGCAGATGCGCTTTTACGAGCTCGACCCTGAGGGTGTCGATGAGCTCGCCGACTGGATTACCCGCATCCGAAGCTTCTGGTCCACGAAGCTCGATGCCCTGGAACAGGAGCTGCGCAAATGATCTCACTCGACGGCTCAGTGCAGAAAACAACGGACGGCGGTTTTGTCGTGGCATTCGATCGCTCGATCGACCGGCCCCCCGCGCGAGTCTGGACAGCACTGACGGACCCCAAAGTCCTGGCCAACTGGTTGGGTGATGTTGAGTTGGAGCTGCGCGTGGGCGGCGCGTACATCATCCGCTTCCGCAAGATCTCGGTGGTCATGACGGGCACCATCACCGCCCTGGAGCCAGGTCAGGTGCTCGAGTACACCTGGAAAGAAAACTACGGCATGCCGGCCTCCAAGGTCCGGTGGGAAGTGATTCCCGCCGCTACCGGCTCCCGCCTCAAACTTTCACATACCTTCACGGCTGACTGTGTGTTGAGTGAGATAATCGGCTTCGCCGGCGGCTGGCATGCATTCCTCAACGCGATTCCCGCCGGGTCCGATGGACAGTTCGTGGAATACGCCGACGAGAAAGAGCTCGATGCGGGTTATCGCGCGCGTTACCTGGGCGACCAGGAACAAGATCCGAACGCCACCTTCGTCAAAACATCGGGCGTCCGCATGGAGCGCCTCCTGCCCGGCCCCGTCGAGCGCGTGTGGGAGCATCTCACCAACACTGAGCTTCTGAAGGCCTGGTTCGGTGAGAAGAGCCACATCGAGCCCCGGCAGGGTGGGGCGGTGCGCCTGATGGATGGCCACATTCGCGGCACAGTCACCCAGTGGCAGCCGCCGCATCGACTGAGTTACACGTGGAATGTCTTCGCCCCCTCCGATCCACCGGAGGCCGTGTCCGCTTACCCCGAATCCTACTTGATGCTCACCCTCGAGCCGCGCGGCGACCGCGTGTTGCTGGTACTCAATCACCTGCCGGTCCTCGAGCGCTTCGAGAAGCAAACCGCCATGGGCTGGCATACCTTCCTCGACATCCTCACGGACACCCTCGCGGGCCGCAACGTCCGCACGCGGCAGGAGTATTCGGTGCGGAATGCGGTCAGGTATGGGGTGGATTTGAATAATTTGCAGCGGTAACACTCATACGGCGGCCCTGATGATCGGCCGCGTGCCATGCCGTGGACCCGGCCACGGTGCATAATTGCGGCGCCGAAAAACCATCGCTCGACGCCGAAGCCAAGGGCTACCGGCGCAAGGTGCCCCAGAATGAAAACGCCGACGACTCTGCTCGTTCTGTCCCTTCTTTGCCTGGCCACCGTCCAGGCGGCGGACACATCGCCGTCCCGACGCCCGCTTACACCCGACGATTATTACAACACGCAAATCGTCAGCGACCCCCAGGTCTCACCCGACGGGAAATGGGTCGCGTATGTTGTGAGCACCAATGACCGCGATGCCGACGAGAGTCGCAGCTCAATCTGGATGGTGAGCTGGGACGGCACACAGCAAGTTCAACTCACGAATCCCGGGCATGACATCAGCTCACCTCGCTGGAGCCGGGACGGCCGCTATCTTTCGTACCTCAACATGCCGACCGGCACCGACAAAAGCCAGATCATGCTTTTCGATCGCCGCGGCGGCGAGGCGAGGGCGCTGACCACCGTCACCGATGACATCCAGAGCTACGAGTGGTCGCCGGACAGCAAGCGGTTGGTGCTGGTAATGGAGCAGGGCTCCCCGCCGGGTGCCGCACCTGGGCAAGCCAACCCCACCGCGCCTAACCCAGCCAACACCACACCCAAGCCGGTCGATACCGCCACCGATGCGCCCAAGCAGCCCCCCGATCCAGGTAAAGGCGCGACACCAACCACGCCAGCGTCATCGCTGCCCGCGCCAGCACCAGCAAAAGGCGTAACGGAGGTTCCGCCCAAGCCCATCGTCATCGACTCGCTGCATTTCAAGGAAGACAAGGACGGCTATCTGGCCACCGGTCACAACCGGCACTTGTACCTGCTCGATGTCGACAGCAAGGTACTCCAGCCTCTGACCAACGCCCCGGAACTCAACGAAGACCTCCCGGCCTGGTCCCCCGACAGCCACCGGATCGCATTCGTCCAAACCCATGAGAAAGGGATGGACGCCGATGGCATGAGCGACATTGATCTCATAGACGTTCCCCCGGCAGCCCAAGGTACAACCGCGCTACCGCCGGCGGCGCCGGGCACTCGCCCAAATGCCGGCCCGCCCACGCCACCGTCATACAGCCAGTCACCAACAACCGGCCCGTCGGCGATCAACCCATCGCTGCCATCGCCACCGCCCGCCGCGCAGCCCGCGCCTGCACCAACACCACCCGCCGCGCCGCCTGCGCCGCCACCAACACCGGCAACCCCGCCGTCCGGTGCGCAGCCCGCACCAACACCCACGGTCCACCCCACCAAGCTCCTCCGCATCTACGCCCCCAACCAGCAAAAGCTTGCGTGGAGTCCCGACGGCACCCTGCTAGCTTTCACCCAGGGCGTCGAGCCCAAATACGGCCAATATGGCCAGGACCGCCTGGCCATCATAAAGGCGACCCCCGGTGCCACCCCCACGCCACAAGTGCTGACCGACTCCCTGGATCGCGGAGTCTCCTCGTACGTCTTCAACAAAGACTCCGCTGGAATCACAGCCACCATTGACGACGACACAACCGCCTACCCGGTACTCATCAACACGCGAACGCGCGCCATTCGAAAACTGAGCCAGGGTCTGTCCGTTGTATCGGATCTGAACACCGCCGCTGGACACACCGCGGTACTTTCATCGAACGACACCTCGCCCACGGAAGTTTATGCGCTCGAGGGTGAGCATCTGAGAAAGCTCACCAAACACACCGACGCGTTCGTCGCTCAACTGAAGCTCGGTGCGGTGCGTGACCTGCTGTTCAAAAGCGCGGACGGGACGCCCATCCATGGGCTGGTGGTCGAGCCGCCCAACTTTGAGCCTGGGCGTAAGTATCCAACCATTCTGTACATTCACGGTGGTCCCAACCTGCAGGACGAGCACTCGGTTGCCTTCGACGGGTACCAGTTCAAGCGCCAGTTGTTAGCGGCCAGCGGCTTCGTGGTTCTGGGCGTGAACTATCGGGGCAGCAGTGGCAAGGGCGACGCCTTCTCGAGAGCCATTGCGGCCGACTGGGGACACAAGGAAGTCGAGGATCTCATGGCCGGTGTTGACTCTCTGATTCAGCAGGGAATCGCCGACCCTGACAAGCTGGGAGTTGGCGGCTGGAGCTACGGCGGCATGCTGACTGACTACACGATTGGCTCAAACACTCGCTTCGCGGCGGCGCTCAGTGGGGCGGGAACAGCGAATCCACTGGGCCTGTACGCTGCGGATCAGTACTACATTCAATATAACAAGGAGCTGGGCGATCCGTGGCGCAACCCGGATCTGTATATCAAGCTCGCCTATCCGTTGTTACATGCGGACCGGATTCGTACACCGACGTTATTCATGGGCGGCGACAAGGATTTCAACGTCCCGATCGTCGGCGGCGAACAGATGTATCTTGCGCTGCGCACGCTCGGCGTTCCCACGCAGCTCATCGTTTATCCCGGTCAGTACCACACGCTGACGCGTCCGAGCTTTTTAAAGGACCGCGCTGAGCGTATGGCTGCTTGGTACACCCGGTACCTGATAAGCTCTGCGCGATGAACCAAGGGGCCGTGCAATGAAAAATCAGCTCGTCGCGAAATCCACTCTACTCGTCTCATTGTGTCTGCTCGCAAGCGGTGTGGCGGTTGCGGCTGATACCCAGTCGGCGGCTGCGAAAGCGCCCGACCCAGCGTTAGTGAAGGCAGTTGCCGATCCGGCGCGCACTCCCAAGTTCGCCGCGCGCGATCCTTCCCGTCATCCGGCTGAAGAGCTCACCTTCTTTGGTCTCGGTCCGAAGATGACCGTCGTGGAGGTGTGGCCAGGAGGTGGTTACTGGACGGAGATCCTGGGACCGTATCTCAAGACTTCCGGTCACTACATCGCCGCCGTGACAGTGAACGGTGAAAGCGAGGAAGAGGACAAAGGGACCGCTGCCTGGCGCACCAGGATGGAGGCGCAAAAGGATCACATCGGCACCCTGACAATCACCCACCTGGGTAAGGGCCACTACGAAGTAGCGCCACCCAACTCCGTGGACTTGATTGTCACTTTCCGCAATCTGCACAACTGGATGGATGGCGGTTATGTCGACGAGGCGTTGAAGGGCCTCTACACGGCACTGAAGCCGGGTGGAGTCCTCGGCATCGAAGATCATCGCGGACTCGACACGAAGCCCCAGGATCCCAAAGCGAAGTCAGGGTACGTTCGCCAGGACTACACGATCGCACTCGCTCGCAAGGCCGGGTTCGAATTTGTGGGCGCTTCGGAAATCAACGCCAACCCGAAGGACACGAAGGAATATCCGGAAGGAGTGTGGACGCTTCCGCCAACACTGGCGCTGGGTGACAAGGATCGCGCGAAGTACGTGGCGATCGGCGAGTCCGACAACTACGTGTTGAAGTTCCGCAAACCCGCGAAGTAACTTTCAGCGCCGGGGTGCAACGCCTAAAGTTGCACCTCGGCCGTTGCCCTGCCGACGCGCGCCAGCGCCTCCGGGTCCAACACTCCCGTATCGCGGTCGCAAACCGCGCCTACCTCTCCACACTCCGCTTCAACACCCCAAACAACACCGGCTGGCTCTGCTGCAACTTCTTACGCAAAGCCATCTCCTCCTGCTGCTGATGCGCCCGATGCGCATGCACCCACCGATGAACGCAGCGGTAATTCTCCTCACCAGGCGAGCTGCCCCGCGGCAAATCGATACTCAGTTGCCGCGCCAACCCGGGCTCATGCAGTAGCAGCCACGCAGGAAAATCACCCGCGCTCAGCATCGCTCCGGATTCCGCGTCTTCGCAGTCCAGAAACAACTGCCACAACCCGGTCAGATCGGGTTGCCTGAGACGCGCAACACCCTCAGCCGCCTCATCGGGTGCCACCCAGCACAAATGACACCACGCGGTCAGCGCCTCAACGCGCCGTCGGCGCCGGAAAGCGCTGTCCGCAAAACGTAAGCACAGCGGCGCATGCAACCACCACTGCGGCTCTCCAACAATGCTGTCACTCACCCCGGCCCAGTCCTGCGCCTGGCTCAAAGCGAAGCTGCGGTGCAGATTCGGCTCGTCAGGGGAGTACGCGCGCCCAGCCAGCGAGTCGGCGAGGTGTCGCCACAGCGGCGCGAGATAATCGCGGGATCCCGATCCCAGCAAATGCCGCGCGGTGGGCCCAATAGCATTGAGAAACTCCAGCCGGCCGGCGGGATCGTCAACGGGCCGGCCGAGATCATCGAGGCCCCTGACGAGCTGATCAAAAGCAGCGAGATCCGGATGATTCGGCGCTTGCACGTACAGGCGGTCGAGCTGTCGCTGACTTTCAACCGCATTGCGTGCGGACAGCGATCGCGCGATGCCGTTGGTCAGGGCGACCACCGGATTGTCGAAGAACAAATCCATCTGCGGCGCGTTCTGCGCCGGGAGGTAGCGCGTCCCGACCAGCCGATGCAACTTCGAGTCGGCGCTCACACGGAGCGCCGGACCCGTGGCACCCGAGGGCCCCCACGCCGAGAACTCCTGTGGCTGCTCCACCAAGCCGATGCTTCGCGCGTACGCTACAGCGCGTTCCAGCTCCGCCAGAATGTTGGCGCGCTCACCCATCAACACCTCGTCCAGCAGCTCTATCTCGCGGCGCCGCCACGCCTCGTAGTCGCTGTAGAACAGCCGGCCCGAATTGAAAAGCAGATCGAGAGGCGCAAACGCGCCTTGCTCCATGAGTTGTGCATCGACCTGCGCCTGCAGCTCTGTCTCGATCGCCATCAGGGAGCCAACAGCATTTCCAGATCTTCAACGCCAAGCGCCGTCGGAGACGCGCTCTTCTGCGTGTACAGGTGGTCAGCCAGCACACGTTTATCAGCCTGCAACTGCAGCATCCTTTCTTCCACCGTATCCTGTGCAATGAGTTTGTATACGAACACCGATTTGGTCTGTCCTATGCGATGGGCGCGATCCGTTGCCTGCGCCTCGACGGCCGGATTCCACCACGGATCATAGTGAATGACCGTATCCGCGGCGGTCAGATTGAGGGCGGTGCCGCCGGCTTTGAGGCTGATGAGAAACAGCGGCACTTCCCCCGATTGGAATCGCTGCACGACTTCCGTGCGATTCGTCGTTTCACCGGTCAACAGGCAATACGGAATACCCAGCGCCGTGACGGCCGCCTCGATCAACCGCAGCATCGAAGTAAATTGCGAGAACAACAGGATCCGCCGCCCCTCGGCAATCAGCTCCGGAAGCACCGTTGACAACCATTCGAGCTTCGCCGATGGCACGGTCTCCTGCGGTTCTCCGTCCTGCCGGCCGCGAACCAGCCGCGGATCACAGCACACCTGCCTCAACTTCAGCAGCGCATCCAATATCGTAATCTGACTTCGCGCCAACCCCTGCTCGCGAACGACTTCCAGGATGCGCTGGTGCATCGCCAGCCGTACGCCGTCGTAGAAGTCACGTTGTTTTTCATCCAGGGTAATGGACTCAACGATCTCCACCTTCGGCGGCAGTTCTTTAGCCACCGCGTCCTTCGTCCGGCGCAGGAGAAACGGTGCAAGGCGAGAGCTCAGTGCCGCGGCACGCGCGCGGTCGCCGTTCTTTTCGATGGGGGTGCGGTACAGCCGTTGAAAATGTCTTTCGTCCCCCAGCAATCCCGGCTGCAGGAAATCAAACAACGACCACAGTTCGCCGAGATGATTCTCAACGGGTGTGCCACTCAGGCACAACCGGCAGTCCGCGCGCAGCGCACGGGCCATCTGCGAAACTTTCGAGGCCGGATTCTTGATCATCTGCGCTTCATCGAGAATCACCAGCCCGAAATCACGTGCGATCAGAATCTCGCTGTCGATGAGCAGCAACGGGTAAGCGGTGATGATGACCTGCATGCCGTTGAGTCGGTACAGGGACTTCCGGCGCTGAGCACCGTGCCACGTGTATACGCTCAGACCCGGCGCGAAGCGCGTCAGCTCCTGCTTCCAATTACCCAGCGCACTGACCGGCGCAACAATCAACACAGGCTTGGTCAGGCGGCCGCTCTCAATCTCCAGGGCGATGTGCGCAATCGTCTGAACCGTCTTACCCAGGCCCATGTCATCGGCAAGGACGCCGCCCAGCCGGAAGCGACGTAAGAACTGCAGCCACCCGAGCCCCTCCTGTTGATAGTGGCGCAGGGTTCCGTGGAAACTCGGGGGTGGTTGCAGCGCCTGGATCCCCGAAAAATTACGGAGATCCTCAATCAACGCCGTCAGCGACGAATCCTGCGAGCTCAACACCGGCCCGTTCAGATCAACAGTCAGCTGCGCCAACCGACCGCCCTGGCTGCGGGGTAGGGACAAGGCCTGTTCGTCGTTCAAGCCATCCCGTTCGAGAAGCTCCACCAGCGTGTTTGCGATCCGCTGGATGCGCTCGATCTCGATGGGGAGATGCCGGCCGTCATCCAATCGCACGAACCAGTGCTCCCCAACGCGGCACCCGTCCGCGTCTGCATCACCTTCCAGTGACGATTTCAAATAACGGGTCAGGGCGGGTAACAGATTGACCGGCTGGCCGTCGACCATCACGCCCAATCGCAAGTTGAACCACGCCGCCTGCCGCTGGTCGGCTCCCAAGTCGCCGTACCATTGGCTGGCTGCCACGATGCGGTAGGGAAAACCGTCCTCGACTACAACGTCCCAACCCAGTGACCGCAGCGCTGGCACACGCTCCATCATGAACCCGAGCCACGCCGCCCGGCCGCTGGGCGCATCGCCAAGTTGAGATCGAAACAGGCTTTCAGCCACGAGGTCGCGCGGGATTTCGTACAACACCGTCCCGGCCATGACACGTACGAGCCCATCCCCATCGCCCAGCCTGCGACTGTCAACCGCGGTGCCGTTGTAAACAAAGTAGAGCAGCGTCTGCTCATCCACTGCCAACACCACCCGCGGCGTAACCGATCGCAGCGAGTCAGCAATCGGCGCCACAGCTCGCAAGCGGGGGAAAGACATACCCCCAGCGGCCGCCGCAATCCGCGCATTCACCTCATCAACCCGCTCCGGCGCGACCGCCCCCAATTCCGCAAGCTCCCGCGCCAAAGAAACCGCACACGTCAATTCAACACACCCCACCACTCCGGCGCGAGAATCAACGTACAGCGGCGGCTCGAGGCCCAGCAGAACAGCAACCCCAGGGTCCCCCTCCCACCCCAGAACCTGATCCCCACCCGCGAGTGTCTTCCACACCAAAGTCACGCCGCGGGACGGGCCGACACGCAACGGCGCTCCGCCCAACGATTCTAGAAACGCCCGCCCCGTGCCAATGACGCGGAGCAACACATCCGCCCCAACAGTGTCCGTGGCCATTGCCGGCAGCGCAGGCAAAATCTCCCGGTCGAGCCGATCAACGTAGCGAGGAAACTCAAACGCGCTGGCAATCGATGCCCTGCGAAGCGCGAAGGCACACGCGCTCTCAGGCACAATCGATCCAACACCCGCACCCTTCTGAGCAACCCACACGGAAACCCGAACGCCCCCGGACCCACGGTCCGCCAGCAGCAAATAACAAATCTGCTGCCCCGGCCCGCCCGACGACGCCACAATCCCCGCCGGCAACCCGCCGGGCCGCGACTGCGGAGCCGCCCGCCCCCCATCCTTACGAGCAGCGACAATCGACACAGCAGCGACATGAACGCACACCCCGTCAACCCCACGGTCGCCGCAATTGCATTCCCTCTGCGCCCCGCGGATATAAACGCGATATTTCGCCCCCGACTTTGCTCCCGGCGGAGCGTCTGCCGCGGCAGCGTCCACGATCCCCGTCACCACGTTGCCGCCTTGGAGAACGCGAACCTCGAGCACGCCGCCGCTTTGAGCCAGTCGATCGGCTGCGCTGAACAGGGAATTTCCGAAGGCCTGCTGAAGCTTGCGGGCGGGATCGCCTCCAGTCTCACTCACGGACTCATTCACGAGAATCATTCACCCAGGGCGTGCCTTCGATTTACCCGAGCATG
>JAXDQF010000011.1:0-27372 GCA_034668025.1 Gammaproteobacteria bacterium
GGCTGCCGCCAAACAAACCGCGCTGGCGCCGATACGGCGTTCGGCAGCAAGTCGAGAATGCCGCGGTTCAAACGCTCCGGCTCGACCACGGCAGTGGGATCGATGCGCGTCCAGCCGCGGCCCTCGAACCAGACTTCGGCCCAGGAGTGTGCGTCCGACTGCCGCACGATGAAATAATGGCCAATGGGGTTCCACTCTCCACCGAGATAACCGGTCACCACGCGTGCGGGTATGCCGGCCGCCCGCATCATCGACACAAACGCAGAGGCATAGTGACCGCAGAAGCCCAGGCGGGTGTTGAATATAAAATCGTCGACCGAGTTGAAACCCAGTCGCGGCGGCGTAAGCGTGTACTCAAACCCGCCGGTGCGGAAATAATTGAGTACGGCGGAGACATACGCGCCGTCCGATCCCTCGCTGTTGCGCATCTTGATGGCGAGCTCGCGCGACTTCGGATTGCGATCGTTGGGTAGCCTCGTGTCGTAACGGCGCGATTGTTGCGAGAGCTGCACCGTCGCCCGGGTGCTCGTATGGGACACGAGCGTGTAGTTGGTCGTTTCCGTAACCGGCTCGGACGATACCAGTTGATAGTCGTAGGTGAAGAACGCCTTGGGCCCCGGCGAACCCGTTACCGTGTCCAACGAAAACCACCAGCGCTGAGCGCTGGGTTCGAGGGCAATGCGATAGTGATATTCCGGACCGAGATACTGCAGCGGCTCCATGCGCGCCAGGCTGCGAGCGGTTCGTTTCCAAGTATAACCGTCGAACTCATGCAACACCGGCCCACGCCAATAGCGCTCCTGCGGAGGTGGTGGTGGCCCGTCAAAGTGCGCTCTGAATGCGACCTCGTACGAGGTGGTCAGCTGCGAGATGCTGCCGGGGCTCATCGTGTCACTCAAACCCGTGAGCGCCTCGTCTGAGCGGGGAATGGCCCAGAAAGCTCCGGGCAACCGCGGAAAGAAGACAAACAGCAAGATCGCGAGCGGTAATGAGAACACCAGGCTGCGGGCTGCGAGCACCAGGGCAGCGCGATTGTCGAAACCCAGCCGCGTCGCCGTCGACGACACGCTCGGCATGTATGAAACGACCGCCAGCGCGGCACAGCACAGCCAGGCGTGCAGCAGATAGAGCGGCGCCCGTACAATGTTCTGCCGATCAAGACAGGCCGCGAGCAACAGAAAAACCGCAGCCCCAACGACGATGAACTGATCGCGTTGCGTGCGGGTTTCCAACAGCTTCACACCGCCCATCAAAAGCAGCAGGGCCGTTCCGGCGCTCAGCCCATTGAGGGTGTGAAACCGAACCGCCACTCCCGCAACCAGCGCGAGTGCCAGCACGCTGCGCAGCGGAGTCCCGGGCAGCCGTAGCGATCGCGAGGCTGCCATCAGTCGCCAGACAACAAAAATCAGAGAGGCGATCGGTGTCCAGACCGGGACGCGATCGATATTGAGCAACACGCCCGCGACGAATGCGATGGCCGCCCAGTCGAGCCCGCGCCGCGACCCGTCAATCACTGGAGGCTTCGCCACGGGGCGCGTCCTCGAGTCCGACCAGGGCCAGTGCCGCCAGGCAGTGATGCCGATGCTCGGGCCCGTGATCGGGTTTGATGAACCGGGTTGGGAGCTTCAGTCCATAACGCTCGCCGTTGGATTCCGCGTCGACGATCCAACGCGCCAGCTGCTCGAGTTGCGCCTCGGTTCCCAGGTTTCCCAAGGTCGCGAAATCGAATATCCGCAGCTCCGCTCCGGCGGCGCTGTATTCCTTCACCAGCAGTGGGGCATCCCGGGCATACGCTTTCCAGTCGACCTGGCGCGGTGAGTCGCCATCGCGGAACGGCCGCAGACCCAGCCACTCATCGGCGCCGGCGTTGATGAGTGAGCGTTCGCCGGACTTGTTGCCGTAGTCCGCCGGCATGGGCAACAAACCATGCGGGCGCGGATAGACGAGCATTTCAATCGGTGCATGCACCCAGGTCCAGGCGCGGAACAGACCGAACGGGTGGGTGGTGATCAGATGCAGCCGGTCCACCTGCACGATGCCGCGCTTGGGCGCCGCCACCGATAGCTCGACTCGCCCGAATCCATTCGCGGGCAGGTCGGCGGGTATGGTGGGCGCATCGCCAACACCCGCTGCGATTTGAAAGCGCGCAACCGCCGACGAGTTTTCGAAAGTCAGGCTCAGCGTACCGTCACGTTGGGCGAAGGTGGGCTGGGCCGTTGCTCCCACCAGCTGCGCTCCCAACAGGTTGCGATGGCACTGATGCATGGTGACCAACGTGAAACCGGTCAGCAGGAAAGTGAGGAACAAGGCGATGCTGTTGGCGTAGTTGAGTCCCGCCACCAGCATGAGAACCAACAGCAGGCAGAAGCCGACGCCGGTGCGGGTAGGCAGGATATAGAGCCTTCTGCGAGCCAGGGTCAGCGGCAGGCTGTCCGGTCCCTGGCGTTTCCTGATCCACCGGGCCATTCGCGCGCGCAGCCTCGTCCTCATCAGACTGAGCTTCATCAGACTGGCACGGGCACCGCTTTGATCAACTCGTTCGCAAGCGTCCGGCCATCATCGCTGCCGGTGGGCTCGCGGCGCTCGAGTCGGTGCGACACCACCGCAGGCAGTACGGCCTGAATATCTTCCGGTAGGACGGCCGAGCGCCTGGCGAGATAGCTCCACGCCTGGGCCGCCCGAATGAGACCCTGCCCGGCACGCGGCGACAGGCCGAGTTTCAGATCCATGCGCTCGCGCGTCCGGGCGATCAGCGCCTGTGCGTAATCCAACACCGCATCTGACACGTACACCGATCGGACGTGACTCTGGATCCGGATCACGGTGTCGGGCGTCAGGGCAGAGGCGATCTGGGGCAACATCTCGCGGCGCTCGCCACTTCGCAGCAGCTCCCGCTCGTGCGCCGAATCCGGATAGCCCAACGTAACTCGCATGAGGAAACGGTCGAGCTGCGACTCCGGCAACGCGAATGTGCCGAGCTGCTCATGTGGATTTTGGGTCGCGACGACAAAGAACGGCTCAGGCAGCCGGTGAGTCGTGACATCGGCGCTGATCTGGCGCTCCTCCATGGCTTCCAGGAGGGCACTTTGGGTGCGCGGGCTCGCCCGGTTTACTTCGTCCGCCAGCAGCAACTGCGTGAAGATGGGTCCCTGGCGAAAATGAAATTGCTGGCTGGCGCGATCAAAGACGGACACGCCGATGATGTCGGCAGGCAGCAGGTCGCTCGTGAACTGGACGCGCTGCCAGGCAAGTCCCAGGACGTGTGCCAGCGCGTGTGCCAACGTGGTCTTGCCGACACCGGGGACGTCTTCAATCAGCAGGTGGCCGCGGGCGAGAAGGCAGGCCAGGCAGAGCCGCACCTGCGTGGGCTTGCCGAGGATGATGGTCTCCAGTGTGCTGACAGCGCGATGCAAAGCCGCAGAATCGGTGTCAAGCACGGCTGCTGCATTCATGGCTTCATTAATAACCGCACACGTTCCAGCTGCGCCGTGAGATTAGTCACAGTGCGCTCCAGTTCGGCCACCCGGGTACGCTCCTGCTCGACCACTTCCGGCGGCGCATTACGGACGAAGTTCTCATTCGACAGCTTCGTCTGCGTCTTGTTCAGATCCTGCCTGACCTTCACCAGTTGCTTGCCCAGCCGTTCGGCTTCGGCAGCCGCGTCAATGAGCCCGGCCATCGGGACGAGGATCGACAGATCGCCCACGAGGGCAATGGCGGACTCGGGCGGGTGCGTGCCTTCGGGCAGCACGGTGATGCTCTCGAGGCCTGCAAGCTTCTCCAGGTAAGCCTGGTGCCGCTGGGCATACTGTGCGTCCCGCTCCGAGGCATTTCGCAGCAGCACCGGAATGAGCTTCGACGGCTTGATGTTCATCTCGCCGCGGATCTGGCGCACGCCCAGCACGAATGCCTGCACCCAGCCGATTTCCTCGTCCGCTACCGCATCACGGGGATAGTCCGTCGCGACGGGGTAGCTCGCGAGCATCACGGTGGGACCCGAACGGCCGGCCATTCCCGCGACTCCCTGCCAGATCTCTTCTGTGATGAATGGCATCAGGGGATGCAGAGCCCGCTGCAGGGCTTCGAGAATCTCGACCAGTGTTTTACGCGTGCCGCGTTTGACGGCGGCCGACACGCTGTCGGACTGCAAGACCGGCTTGGTCAGCTCGAGATACCAGTCGCAGAATGCATACCAGGTAAATTCATACAGCGCAGTGGCCGCGAAGTCGAATCGATAGTCGCGAAAAGCCGCTTCGACCGCCACGATCGTCTGTCCAAAGCGCGAGCGGATCCATCGATCCGCCATGGAGTATTCGACCGGCCCGTCATCAGTGGCAACCGTGTCGCCCACTGACATCTCGACGAAGCGCGCCGCGTTCCACAACTTGTTGCAGAAGTTCCGGTAGCCGGCCACGCGTCCCAGATCGAAGCGGATGTCGCGGCTCGGCGAGGCCAGCGCTGCCAGTGTGAACCGCAGTGCATCTGTCCCATGCGGCGCAATGCCCTCCGGGTACTGTTTGCGCGTGGACTTCTCGATGTTGGCCGCGAGCTGGGGCTGCATCATGCCGCTGGTACGCTTGGCGACCAGGGCTTCCAACCCTATGCCGTCGACGACGTCGAGCGGGTCGATGACGTTGCCCTTGGACTTCGACATCTTGTCGCCGTGCTCATCGCGGATGAGGCCGGTGATGTAGACATCCCGGAACGGCACGTCGCCCATGAATTTCAGGCCCATCATCATCATGCGGGCGACCCAGAAGAAGATGATGTCAAAGCCGGTGATCAACACGCTCGTGGGATAGAACTTCGCCATCTCCTGCGTTTTTTCCGGCCACCCGAGCGTGGAGAACGGCCACAACGCTGAGGAGAACCACGTGTCGAGAACGTCGGTTTCCTGCTTCAGGTTGCCCAATGTTGGATGTTTCTTGCGGATCTCCGCTTCACTGCGGCCGACGTAGACATTGCCTTGTGGGTCGTACCACGCAGGGATGCGATGTCCCCACCAGATTTGGCGGCTGACACACCAGTCTTTGATGTTGCGCATCCATTCGTAGTAGGTCTTGGTCCAGTTTTCCGGTATGAACCGTGTGCGGCCTTCCTCCACCGCAGCCAGTGCAGGCGCTGCGAGCGGCGCAATCTTCACGTACCACTGGTCAGTCAGATACGGCTCGAGCACGGCGTTGGTGCGCTCGCCGCGCGGCACGACCAACGGGTGCTTCTCAATCTTTTCAATCAGGCCCGCGGCTTGCAGGTCCGCGATCACCCGCTTGCGGGCTTCGAAGCGGTCCAACCCCTGGTAGGCGCTCGGGACGCTGTCGTTGAGGGCGGCGCGTGGCGTGAACACGTTCAATACAGGCAGGCTGTGCCGTGCCCCGACGTCAAAGTCGTTGAAATCGTGCGCGGGGGTGATCTTGACCGCGCCGGAGCCGAACGCCGGGTCAACGTATGAATCGGCGATGACGGGAATCAAACGTTCCGTGAGAGGAAGCAGGATCTTCTTCCCCACCAGATGTTTGTAGCGCTCATCGTCAGGGTTGACCGCGACAGCCGTGTCACCAAACATGGTTTCCGGGCGTGTCGTTGCCACGACGAGGTTGCCCGAGCCGTCCTCCAACGGATAGCGCAGGTGCCAGAGTTGGCCTTCCTCAGGCTCGCTCTGCACTTCGAGGTCGGACAGCGCGCTCAAGAGCACCGGGTCCCAGTTGACCAGCCGCTTGCCGCGGTAGATCAGTCCATCCTCATACAACCGCACGAACTGTTCGGTCACCGCAGCCGAACGGGGGGGATCCATGGTGAATGCATCGCGGGACCAGTCCAACGAGTCGCCCAGGCGACGCATCTGCGAAGCCATGGTGCCGCCCGACTGTTCCTTCCACTCCCAGACGCGTTCGATGAACGCTTCCCGTCCGAGATCGCTTCCCTTCTTTCCTTCGGCGTTGAGTTGGCGCTCGACGACCATCTGCGTTGCAATTCCCGCGTGGTCGGTACCGGGCTGCCAGAGCGTGGCGTCCCCTCGCATGCGGTGATAGCGCGTGAGCGCGTCCATCAGTGTTTGCTGAAACGCATGCCCGAGGTGGAGCGTGCCCGTCACATTGGGTGGCGGGATCACAATGGAGTAGGACGGACCGTCGCCCCGTGGTGCGAACCAGCCGTTCGATTCCCAGCGTTCGTAGATGCGGCGCTCGATTTCGGTCGGCGCGTAGACTTTATCCATCGGTAGTGGCTCGGGGACTAGGGGGCGTCCGCAATTATAGCGGACGAAGCCTAATCAGCCGTCTGAACGGATATTGTGGGAGGCTGGCTGAATGCCCAGGTCCCGGTAGGCTTTGAACCGCGCCCGGCCGGCGCGCCGACGCGCATCGTCGCCGTCGATGATCTCCGCGACACGCCGCGTCTGCGAGAGGCAGGCGGGCACTTCCGGGGCCAGATTGATGATGATGTCGACCGTGACGGGCGGAGCAGTTCCCGCACTCAGAATCACTGGGGATTCTGCGACTGATGCGCCCGGCGACAGCATCTCATGAGGTACAAAACTACCCTCCATGAACGTCCACAGCAGGTCGTCGAATGCCTTGAGCTCCTGCGCGTCCGTATGCCACACCAGCGCGACCTGCTCAGCCAGATAAGCCTTCTCAGCCAACCGGCAGGCGAGTTTCAACCGTCCGGCTGCAGACGACTCCTCGAGCACATAGAAGTCGACGCGCAGTGCGTCCGGGCCACCGCCGGATGAACTATCGCCGGATGAGCCGGGCAGCGATGAGCTTCCGCCGCTCGAGGCGGCAGAATCGGACGTGCCGGCGCTGTCTTGCATGACTAACGCCGTTCCGCGTCAACGGCCGGCGCGATGGATAAGAAAGTCGGCGAGCAACGGCGTGGGCCGGCCCGTGCTGCCTTTCTGCGCACCGCCCTGATAAGCGGTCCCTGCGACGTCGAGATGCGCCCATTTGAGCCCCTGGGTGAACTTGGCCAGGAATGCCGCGGCTGTGATGGCACCGCCGTCACGACCGCCGACATTCGCGAAATCCGCGAAGTTGCTCTTCAATTGTTCGGCGTACTCTTCGGTGAGGGGCAATTGCCATGCCCGGTCATCGGCGCGTACACCGGCGTCCACGAGCTCGGTCACCAGGTCGTGGTCATTGCCCATGGCGCCTGAATGATGATGCCCCAGTGCAACGACGCATGCACCGGTCAATGTCGCAATATCCACCACGGCGCCCGGGTTGAAGCGGCGCGCATAGTGGAGCGCGTCACACAGAATGAGGCGGCCTTCCGCGTCCGTGTTGAGAATCTCAACCGTCAGGCCGGCCGCACTGGTCGCAATATCGCCCGGTTTGACCGCGGTCCCGCTAGGCATGTTCTCGACGGCCGCAATGAGCCCGATCACACGCAATGGAAGCCGCAGCCTGGCGACGAGCGACATCGTGCCCATCACAGCGGCGGCACCGCTCATGTCGAACTTCATCTCGTCCATGTTGGGAGGATCTTTGAGAGAGATGCCTCCCGTGTCGAAGGTCACGCCCTTGCCGACGAGGACCACCGGTGGGTTATCAGCCTTGGCCGCGCGATGCTCGATCACTATGAACCGCGGCGCCTCGGCGCTGCCCTGTGAGACGGCCAGCAGGCAACCCATCTTTTCCTTCTTGATGGCCGCTTCGTCGAGAATCTGGACACGCAATGACGTGTGCTGCTTTCCAAGTGCTCGCGCCTGGTCAGCCAGGTAAGTCGGCGTACACACATTCGGTGGCAGATTGGCGAGATCGCGCTGCAACGCTGCCGCCGCTGCAACTGCTTCACCGTGCTCCAAGCCACGCTCGGCGTCTTCCACATTGGCCTTGCGAACGGGTCCCGCGAGGACTTTCTGCAGGGCAGGCGACTTGGGCTTCTTGGCCGTCTTCAGATCGTTGACGCGGTAGAGCGAATTCCCCACGATCTCGGCAATTGCCCGGCCGAAATAATAATCGTCGAGCTCCTTGGCGGGCGGACGGTCGATCGCGACCGCAATGCTCGCAATCCGGGTCCGCAGGACGGCTGTGAGGGCCGCTCCGAGCGCCCGGCGCCAGACCTTGCGCCCAAAGCTCTTCCGGGTTCCCAGGCCCGTCAGGAGCGCGCGTGATGCGGTGATTCCCGGTACATCGGTGAGCAGCAGGGTTTCACCGGTGCGGCCGGAAAAGTCGCCGCGTGTGCGCAGCTTCTTCAGCAGCCCACCGGCGGCGGAATCAATCGCGCCTGCCTCTTCCGACATCTCACCGTCCTCGAAGACTCCGAGTACGATGCAATCAACGCTGAGTGTTGCCAGTCCCTTGGCATAAACCTCGAACTGCATTCGATCTCCCCTTAAGATTTACAGTAAGTGTAACCAAGCGAGCCTACCGGTTGGGGAAAATCCTCGGGCGCTACATTTTTCGGGAAGTCGTGGTCACCTCGGTGGTGGTGACCGCGGTTCTGCTGGTCCTGCTGCTGGCCAACCAGGTTGCCGTGGTGCTGGAGCGGGCCGCGGTCAATCAGTTTCCGCAGGGCGTCGTGCTGCAGCTGATCTGGCTGGGAGCCCTGCAGAATCTCACGATTCTCATTCCGGTCGGGCTGCTGCTCGGCGTGGTACTCGCTTTCGGGCGGATGTACCACGACAGCGAAATGGCGGCGGCGCTCGCTTGCGGCGTGGGCCCCGCCAGTATCTACAGGCCGGTCGCCTTGTTGGCCCTGCTGGTTGTCGCGGTGTTGGCTTGGCTAACGCTTTCGCTGGCGCCCGAGGCAACTGCGCAGACGTTGAGTCTCAGAAGCGCTGCGGCGCGTGCGGGCCGGTTCGCAGCGATTGCGCCCGGTAAGTTCCGGACTTTCGGTGGCACATCCGTCGTGTATGCCGAGGATGTCAATGCTGACGGCACTCTCGGGAATGTGTTCGTCGAAAACAACCGCGGCCCCAAAGTTGAGGTCGCGCTCGCTGAACGTGCGCGTCACTCGGTGACGGCGGATGGGATGACGCACACGATCACGCTGTATGACGGTGAGCGTTTTGAAGGCGTGCCCGGAAGCCCGGAATTCCGGATCGTGCGCTTTGCCGAGCACGTGGTGCCGATCCAGGTGCCGACACCGACGGATACAATCAAGAATATCGAAGCACAGCCCACGGAGCTGCTGCTGGGCTCAACTGACCCCGAGAAGCGGGCCGAATTGCATTGGCGGCTGGCGCTGCCGTTGATGTGCCTGGTGTTGACGGTGCTCGCCGTGCCGCTCTCGCGTTTGAAGCCGCGCCAGGGTCGCTATGCCCGGGTGTGGCTCGCGATCATGGCGTATTTCGTCTATTCCAACCTGGTTTCGGCCGGCAAGGTCTGGCTGGCACATGGCAAGACTCCCGAGATTCTGGGTCTGTGGTGGACCCACGTGGCGGTTGTTTTGCTGGCCGTCGCGTTCTTCAGCGGGCCGCGTACTTTCACGAATCTGCGCATGAGGTTTCGTACATGACCGTTCTCGACCGCTACATCGTGCGCAGCATCCTCGGGTTCGTGTTGCTCGTGCAGTCCGTGTTGCTGGTGCTCGGCGGGCTGGTCATTTTCATTGATCAGCAGGACGACATCGGGGTAGGGCGGTACAGTGCTCTCAACGCGCTGTGGTTCACCCTCCTCAACCTGCCGCAGCAGACATACGAGTTGTTGCCGATCACTTCGCTGATCGGTTCGCTGCTCGGCCTCGGGCAGTTGGCGCGTGGCAGCGAGCTCGTCGTGATCCGGGCGACGGGGGTGTCTACTCAGCGGATTGCGGGTGCGGCGGCTATTGCGGGGTTGATACTGATCGGTGTCGAGCTGTTGTTGGGTGAGGTTCTCGGGCCCCCGCTGCACGAAGCGGCCAAGGAGCAGAAGGCGTTCAGCAAGTTCAACAACGTCAGCTTCGGTGGCGGCAGCGGTGCCTGGGTGAGAGATGGGAATCTCATCATCAATGTCGCGCGCCAGTCCGGCCAGCGGCAGTTCAGCGGCATGCAGATTTTCGAGCTCTCGCCGGAGCACCGCCTGCTTGCTATCGGACACGCGGGCGGTGCGACCGCCGGAGCGAACCGAACCTGGTTGTTGACCGACTACACCGAGTCGCGGTTTACCCCGGAGAAGGTGCTGGCGCCGCCGCTGGGGCAGCGGACGATGGAATCCAACGTGACGGCAGGATTTCTGGGACTTGCAGTTGAGAGCCCCGCGCAGCTGACCAGCCGCGCCTTGCTGAAGCTGATCAACTATCTGCAGGCCAACTCGTTGAGCGCGCGTGACTACCTGTTCGCGCTCTCGTCGCGTCTTGCCAGGACGGTGGCCATCCTGTTTTCGGTCCTGTTGGCGATCCCGTTCGTGTTGGGATCACTGCGCTCGGCGGGTGCGGGTACCCGCATGCTGATGGGTCTGATTGCAGGAGTGAGCTTGTTCCTGCTGCAGAAGCTCATTGAGAGCGGCACCGTGGTCTTCGATCTCAACCCGGTGCTGCTCGCATGGCTGCCAACAGCTTTGCTGGCAGGCGTGACCCTGCTGTTACTTGCCCGGGCCCGGTAACGTCAGGCCCGGAGGAAGCCCCGGCGGACCGCCGGGGGGCGTGGCTCCCGCTGCGGGCGGCTTCTTGCCACCTTTGGCCGCCGGCTCGGGAGGCTTTTCGAGCAAATCCTCCAACGAGCGGAACATGCCGTCGTACTTGTAACCGGGGATCTCAAACTCCCAGCCCTTCAGGCGCGCGTCCAGTGCCTTTGCCTCAGCCTCGGTGGCCTGGGCCGTCGATGTAGGAGTGATGGAGATCATCGTCCTGGTGCCTTCCTTGCGGCCGGCAACATCGAGCTTCAGCCCGTCGAAAGTAGTGAACACCGTGTGTGCAACGCCCGTTGCGGGTGCCAGGGTCGCGTGTTGAGCATCATCGAGCGAGACACTGGCCAGCGATCCTGCGATGGGGTCGGCGGCGGCGGGGTTGCTCAACTTGCGGCCCTTCGGAATGTCCGTGACTGTGAAGTCGCTCTGGTCCTTGTTGGGCCGTGTGGCGGTGTAACCCGGGCCATCAGCCGGCTTTACCGCCATCTCCTTGATCCGATCCTGCGGGATGTCGATCAGAGTGTGCTCGAGCCAGCGGCGCGGATCCGCATCGACGCCGATCAACGGAGCCACCAGCAGGCTCTGAGGAGCACTGACCACGCGGGCGTAACCCGACTTGGCGCCTGAGGATTTGCCGACGATCAGGCTGTATGTTTTCCAGGAAGTCACCGCGTCCACCCGCGTGCCCGTAGCCTTGTCAGACGTGATGTCTTCGACTCCCAGCGCCGGATAGTTTTCCGGTGTGCTGGTTTTCTCTTCCACCACGTTCAGCGCGGCCAGATCCAGCAGCAGCTTGCGCACCTTGCCCGTATCCGCCGGGTAGTCACGCTCACCCACGCTCCAATCCGTGTTGCCTTTTTTCAGGGTGGTCTTCGTGCCATCGCCCTTGGCCAGGCGGATTTCGGTGACCGCGTTGACGGCACGCTTGTCGAGGCCTTGCAGGACCGGCTGACCCGCCAGCGTGGCCCTCGCGGTCGGACGGTTCGACGACAGCCAGACAGCCAGGATGACGATCACTACGCTGCTGATCAGCAGGATGATGACGCGCCGTGCACTCATGAGTGCGCCCCCGTTGCTACCTGACTTCCGGTCGCTGTCTGACTGCTACTGCGCTGTCGTTTGCGCCATGCGGTGAAGAGCAGCGCGAGGATCGCGAACAGGATCGGCACGACCACGATGTTGATGATCTTCAACTCGTTGCCCAGGGCCTTGATGTCCTTGTCGAGACCTGCCCTGACCGCGCGCAGTTGCTTGCGAATCACCAGCTTCTGATCCTGGAAGTTGTCGAGCTCCTTTTCCTGATCCGGGGTCAGGATCATGGCGGACTTGTCGTTGCGCTTCGACTGCAGGGCGGTGAGCTTCTCTTCAGTTTCGCGCAGCTGTTGCTCCAACTCCTGCTCCTTGGCGCGGAACTGATCGTCGGCTACCTTGCGCAGCTTCTCCACTCGGTCGAAGGGGCGGGCAAAGCTGGCGCGGCCGCGGACGCTGATCAGGTCCGCGCTGCCGGCCAGGTTGTCGAGCGTGTTCAGGACCAGGTCGCCGTTGTTGGCAAACACCTGGTCGATGCGCTGGCCGAACACGCTCTGGGGGTGCACCCACAGATAGTCGGTCAACATGTCGGTGTCGGCGTATACAACCAGGTTGAGTGGTTTGGTCGACTCCTTGAGCGCCGTCTGGCCCGGAGCCAGGGTCACCCCGGCGGGAGGTCCGCCAGGGAACGCGGTCTTGACGTTGCCGATGAGACGGGCGCCCATCACGTAGGTTTTGCCGGTCGCCTTGAAGCCATCGCGCAAGGTGCTCGGATCGAACAACATCGTAAACCGCTCCACGGGCAGCAATTCCGCATCCGTGCTGGATATCAGCAGCGGCTCGAACTTCATGTTCGAGTCTTTCACCGGCTCGAGATTGCCGGCCGTGGCCACGTTGACACTCGACAGGCCGGCGGTGATGACATCGCCGGGCGTGAAGTCGGTCTTATCCAGACCGAGAATCCCCAGGTGCAATACCGGGCTCTCGCTCTGGCGCGTGGACACCTGCAGCGCGTGGCCGCGATCGGCGACCACCTGCTTCGGATTGAACTGCACGCCCCAGGCGCTCAACAACGGCCCCGGCTGCGAGGACTTGTCGGCCTGCATGGCGGCCATCGGGTTCTGCGGATCGGCGCCCGATTGATCGGCTTCCGCGAGCGGGTCGACAAACATCGCCACGTGCCCGCCCTTCAAGGCGAACTGGTCGATGGCGAATTGCATGGCGGGCGACAGGTTCTTCGGATGCACAATCACCAGCAGGCTGATCTCGGGGTCGATTTTGGCGGACGACGGCTCCACGGCGCGCACTTCAAACAACTGCTGCGCCTGGGTGTAGATGGCCCACGGCTCGCGCTGCTGGCCGGTCTGCGGATCGAATCCGCTGGCCATCGGCAGGGTCGTCAGCCAGCCCACCACGGGTTTCTTGGGAGTGGCGAGCTGATAGATCAGCTTGACCACGTCGTATTCGAGGAACTCCTCCTTCTTCGGATCGAAGAACTCGATGGCCTGTTTGCCGTCGATGGAGTTGGTGCCCGCAAGGCCAAAGTACAGTTGGGTGCCGGCCGCGTCGAGTTGCCTGCCGCGTACGCCGAGCTCCGCGGCGCGATCCTCATCCTCGGAGAAGGGCTGCGGGTCGATGACGTGCAGCTGCACTTTACCGCCGGAGCGAGCCACGATCTCTTCCAGGAACTCGCGCACGCGCACGCCGTAGGTGGCGATGTCCGGCATCTGCGTGGCCGGCTTCTCCGAGTAGAAGAAGTACAGGTTGACGGGCTCCTTCAGTCCTTTGAGGATGCGATCCGTGCCTGGAGCGGTGGTGTACAGATGATTGGCTGTCAGGTCCACTCGCCAACCGCGCAGGGCGTGATCGAAGAGCACCGTGAGGCCGATGAGCAGCAGGGCCAGCGCCAGGAGCGTGCCGCCGCCGAGTGTCGAGCGATTGGTCATATTCGTGAGCCTTTGCCGCTATTGCGCTTTGCGCAGGTCGAGAGCAATGGAGGTCGCGAGCAGGAAGAACGCACTCAACATCGCGAAATACAACAGGTCGCGGATATCGATGACGCCCTTCTTGATCGAATCGAAATGCGTGAGAAACGACAGGGAGGCGACGGCTTCCACCAGCCATTGCGGCGCCCAGCCGCGAAACGCATCCAGCACCAGCGGAAAGCCGGCCAGCAGCACCAGGAAACAGGCCACCACTCCCAGGATGAAGGCAATGACCTGGTTGTTGGTCAGCGCGGACATGCACGAGCCGATGGCGAGATAGCCGCCGGCGAGCAGCAGGCTGCCGATGTAGGCGGCGAGGATCGTGCCGTTGTCAGGGTTGCCCAGGTAGTTGACGGTGATCCAGATGGGGAAGGTGAGGGCGAGAGCCAGGCCCGCAAACAACCACGCGGCAAAGTACTTGCCCAGCACGGCTTCCCACAAGGTGACCGGCTGAGTCATCAGCAGCTCGATGCTGCCGGACTTGCGCTCCTCGGCCCACAGCCGCATGGAGACCGCGGGAATCAGGAACAGGTACAGCCAGGGATGCCAGTAGAAGAACCACTGCAGGTCGGCCTGGCCGCGCTCGAAAAAGCCGCCGAGGTAGAACGTGAAGGCGTTGGCCAGCAGCAGGAAGATGAGAATGAACACATAGGCGAGCGGCGTTGCAAAGTAACTTGCAAGCTCGCGGCGCATGATGATGCCCACGTTACGCATGGCGTCCCTTTCTAGTCTTGGTTGTGCCTCGAGACGACTCTAGGCAGTGATGGTGCGGAAGACTTCGTCGAGCCGGCCGGACTCCAGGTGAAGCTCTTTGAGCTTCAGTCCCTGTCGGGTGGCGAGCTCGGAAACGGTTGGCAGGATCGTAGCTCCCGCCCGCGGCAGCGCGGTCAGGCGTGCATCGCGGACACTAACTTCAACTTCGGCCACCGAAGGAAGCGCCGCCACGGCAGCCCGTGCGGCCTCCAGCTGGTCAGGCTTTTCCAGCTGTAGCGTCACGGCGTTGTAGTAACGGGACCTGGCTTCGAGAGCCAACGGAGTGTCGTCGGCCACGATACGGCCGCGCGCAATGATGATTGCGCGGCTGCAAACGGCGTCGACCTCTTCGAGAATGTGAGTCGAGATGACGATGATCTTGTCGTGCGCCATCTCGTTGATGAGGGTGCGCACTTCGTGCTTCTGGTTGGGATCCAGGCCGTCGGTGGGCTCATCGAGAATCAGCACTGGCGGGTCGTGCACAATGGCCTGTGCCAATCCCACGCGGCGCCGAAAGCCCTTTGAAAGGGTCTCGATGGTCTGATCCAGAACCCGCGACAGTTGCAGCCGCTCGATCACGTAGTCGAGTCGCTTGCGGCGCCGATCGCCTTCCAGGCGGCGCAGATCGGCGATGAATTCCAGGAACCGGCGGACGCTCATCTCACCGTAGGTGGGCGCGCCTTCGGGCAAATATCCCAGGCTGGCCTTCGCCGCCATCGGCGCCGTGGCGATATCGTGGCCGCAGATGCTGGCGGTACCGGCCGTTGGCGTAATGAAACCCGCCAACATCCGCATGGTTGTCGTCTTGCCCGCGCCGTTGGGGCCGAGAAAGCCCAGCACTTCGCCCGGGGCAACCTGGAAGCTCACATCGTCGACCGCGACGAGGGAGTCATAGCGCTTGCTCAGATGTTCAGTCTTGATCATACGATGGCGCTCTAGAGGGAGGGTGAGGCCAAAAAGTTCCCTCCCGGTCCTTTCGGGCGCGGATTGTATCAGTTGAAATTCACCGCGGTAGTGTTGCCACCGCAGATGACCACCCCAACTCGCTCGCCGGGCGTCGGTATGTAGCGACGGCTCAGCAAGGCGGCAAATGCCGCGGCTCCCCCCGGCTCAGCGGCCACTCGCAGGTTCTGCCACAGCTGCCGCTGGGCGTCCCGGATGGCGTCATCCTCCACCAGGACCGTCTCGCTCACGAACTTCTGAGCCAGAGGAAACATAAGGTCTCCTACACGCCGCGGCGCAAGCGAGTCCGCGGCCACTCCGCCTGCTTCGGCATCGACCGGCCGACCTGCGGCCACTGCCTTGGCCAACGTGGGAGCGGCTACGGGCTCGACTGAAACGAGCTTGATCCGGCCCCGAAACCAGGCGGCAATGCCCCCGATCAGACCTCCGCCGCCCACTGCGATCAGGAGCGTGTCGAGATGCGGATACTGGCGTTCGATTTCCAGGCCGAGCGTTCCCTGGCCCGTCAATGTCTCCAGCTGGTCGTAAGCGTGAACTTCCAACGCGCCGGAAGATTCGATCCACTGCTTGCTGGCCGCGAGCGCATCGGCATAACGCTCGCCCCCGATGACGAGCTCGGCACCGAGCCGCCGGATTTGATCCTGCTTCGCCTGCGAGGCGACGGTGGGCACAAATATTTTGGCCCGCACACCGAGTTTTTGCGCTGCGAGCGCCACGGCGACCCCGTGGTTTCCACCGGAAGCCGCGACAACACCGGCGGCCGGCACTGTCCGGGTCAGAAGATGAGTGAAGGCGCCGCGTGTCTTGAACGAGCCGCCATGCTGAAGAAGCTCGAGCTTCAGAGTCAACACGTGCGGCGGCAGGCCGAAGTCCGCCGCATCAACTTCAATGACGGGCGTGCGGCGGATGTGGGGCTCGATCAGCGCGTAGGCGGTTTCAATCCGTTGCGGGCTGGGCTCATCAGTGAACAGTTGTTCGGCCACGGTCCGTCGTTCTCCACAGCAGGATCATGATGGCGCCGCCCAGCATGCCGCCGAGGTGCGCGAAGTGGGCAACACTGTCCTGCCTGCCCGTAACACCCAGCCACAGCTCGATTGCGCCATAGATGGTGACGAGCAGCCATGCGGAGATCGGTACGGGTATGGGCAGCACGATCAGCTTGTTGCGGGGGAAAAACCAGGCGAATCCCAGCAGCACGCCGAAGACTCCCCCGGAGGCACCTATCACCGGCTCCACGACGTTCGACTGGCTCAGCACCAATAGCTCGGTTCCCGCGCCTGCCAGCACGCTGGCGAAGTAGAACGCCACGTAGAAGGATACCGCGCCACGTTCGCGCCAATAGTTCTCCAGCGCGCCGCCGAACATGTAGAGCGCGAACATATTGAAGACGATGTGCATGAGGTTGTGCGGATCGTGGAGAAACGCGTAAGTGACAACCTGCCATGGACGGAAAAAGGGCCCGATGGGCCAGAGCATAAACAGCTCGATGATCCGGTCGCTCATCAGAAATTCGAGCAGAAATACGGCGACGTTCGCAACGATGATTGCGCGGGTAATCGGCGGTAGAGTGGGAAACATGCTGCCAGTCTACCTGCCCGCTCGCGCCGCGTGGACTCTTCATGCCGCGGCTTTCAGGGCATCTCCCAGGTATCGGATGAGCGGTGGGGCCGTGCTGTGCGCAACATTGAAGCGTAGCCATGGCCGGCAACCCTTCGAGGGTGAGAACAGCACGCCTTTGGCCAGCAGGATGGATTGTTCCCTCGCCCCGCGTACGAGCTCGTCAATGGGAGTGGAATCCGGGACACGGCCCCACAGGAATATGCCTTCGCCCGCGGTGCTCTCGAAGGTGATGCCGGCACCCATGAGCGCCTGCCGTGCGTCGCGGCGCATCCGTGACAGACGTGCACGAATGGTATCGACGTGTTTCCGATAGCGGCCGCTGTCCAATACTTCCGCGACGAAGCTTTCCAGGAGGGCTGAGCCTGACAGGACTGACAACACCTTGCGCTCGACGATCTGGGCGATGAGAGCGGGGTCGGCGGCTATGAAGCCCACTCGCAGGGCAGGCCCGATCAACTTCGTGAAGCTGCTGACGTAGATGACGTGCCGTAAGCCGTCAATCTGGGCGAGGCGCACCGCGGGTCCGTCGTGCAGATCCCCGTACACATCGTCCTCGATGATGGCGAATCCAAACTGCTCGGCGAGCGACAACACCCGGTGGCAGCTCGCCGGCTCGGTGTTGGAGCCGGTTGGATTGTGCAACAGCGTCTGGGTGAAGAAGGCCCGGGGCCGGTGTGCCCGGCAGGCGGCCTCGAGCGCTTCCAGGTCGGGCCCGGTCGCGGTTCGCGGCACAGGAATGAGATTGACGTGTTGCCCGCGAAGCTGCTCAAACAGAACAAAGTAGCCCGGGTCCTCCACGAGCACCGCATCGCCCGGGGCAAACAGGATTCGTCCCAACAGGTCGAAGGCCTGGGACGCTCCGAACGTAGTCACGATGTTGGCCGCGCCCGCTGCGATGCCGTGTTGCACGAGCCGCGAGGCAATCTGCTCACGCAACTCAACCAGTCCCTGCGGCGGACACTGCAGCCAGGCCTGCGGCCGGCGCCCCCGCGACAACCGATTGATGACTGCGCCCGGAACGGCTTCCATCAGCCAGTTTTCCGGCAGAAATCCGGACCCTGCAGCGATGATGTCGGAAGAGTAGGTCAGCGAGAGGCGCGCCAGGGCAAGTGCGTCCGAGCCCGGGTCGGTCGTCGCTTCAATAGCCAGCAGGGGCGTTGCCAGGCGGCGATTGCAAACAAAGAAGCCACGACCAGCGCGCGACTCGATGACGCCGCGCGCCACGAGCCGATCGTACGCATCGACAATCGTGAACGGGCTCGCGCCCACCAGCTTCGCAAGCTTCCGAATCGACGGAAGTCGCGCGCCCGCAGGCAACTGGCCGTGCTCGACCAGACTCGTAATCCGGTCTGCTACCTGGTCGACCAGTGCCACGGTGGAATCACGGGACAGCTCAAACACGGTATTACTCGCGTAGCTTGTTACATTACCATGGCGACGCCGGTGACGACCATTGCCAGCGCCATTGTGACATTAAACGTGGTGCGGCCAGCCGGCTTCTCCAGGAAGCCCCGCATGGAGCTGCCGAAGAGGGCCCACACGGTGATGCAGGGCAAATTGACCACTGCCATGATCCCAACCATATACGCGCATGCCGCCAGGAGCCCCAGTTCCTTTGGCAGAAACATCGCCGCAGCCGTCAGCGTCATCACCCACGCCTTCGGATTGAGGAACTGAAACCCTGCTGCCTCGATCGCGGTGAGCGGTTTGCGGCTCTCCGCCGCCTTCGCCTCCCCGGAGCGAAAAATCCGCCAGCCCAGGTACACGAGATACGCCGCTCCGATCCAGCGCAAAACGTCCTGTATTTGCGGCCACCTCGTAAAGAGCGCATCCAACCCAGCGCACACCGCCAGCAGCACCGCACTGAATCCCGCTACCACTCCCAAAATGTGCGGCACCGTCCGCCTAAACCCAAACGTCGCCCCCGACGCCGTCAACATCACGTTGTTCGGTCCGGGAGTGATGGACATGACAAATGAGTACGTTGCGAAAGCCAGTGGATCGATCATTGGAGGGGTCCTGTGAGACAGGACTACAAGCTACGCAGATGGAGTCTCTCGCGGCAGGTACACCTGATGCGGTGTACTGCGCACTGTACTGGGAGAAGACCGGTACGGTTATCGGGGCGGCAGCAACTGACTACTGAGCTTCTCCGCAGCCACCTTCAACACCGGCAGACATCTCTCCAGCAACTCACGCCGGGAAACCCGCGAGGCCTGGCTGCTGACGTTCATGGCAGCGACCACCGTACCAACAACGTTACGCACGGGAACAGCAATGGAGCGGAGCCCGATCTCGAGCTCCTGGTCATTGAGAGCAAACCCCTCCTGACGAACCTCAACCAACAGCTCTTCCAATCGCTTGCGCGAAGTCACCGTATGTTTGGTGTGCTGGGTAAAATCAACCTTGGAGAGCTCAATGTTCACCTGCTCGTCAGTCAGGTGTGCAAGGAGCACGCGTCCGAGAGCAGTGCAGTAAGCAGGCAGCCGACTCCCCACACCTAGCGTCACCGACATGATCCGCTTGGTCGCCGCGCGTCCGACGTACACCACCGCGCCGTCGTCCAACACAGCGACGGAAGAGGCTTCGCCCAGCGTCTCGCTCATCTCCTCGAGCACCGGCTGAGCGGCAATGGGAACTGGGGCGGTTGAGAGATAGGCGTAGCCCAGATTGAGAATTCGAGGCTGCAGAAAATACATGCGACCGTCGGTCTGCGCATAGCCCAGCTCTTTCAAGGTGTATAGGCAGCGTCGGACGACGGCGCGCGTCAGTCCCGTTGCACGACTGACATCCGCGATGGTCAGTCGCCGGTCGACGCCCGCGAACGCGCGTATCACGTGGAGACCTCTCGCCAGGGAGGTCATGAAGTCCGGATCACCGGCTCGAAACAACACGTTCTCGGGGTCCGAGGCGCTCATCACACGCTGCGCGATAAACGCACCTGACGTCTTGGGTAATGCTTTGGAGTGCAACATAGCGTGCTCTTATAGTATAGGTCGCAAGTGCGGTAATCGTACCCGGAGCCGCGGCGCCTGTATACCCGGCAAGACCTCGGTCCAGGTTCCACCCAGCGGACGCTGTGCCCTTGTGAGCAGCCGGACCGGTATCATTGAAGTACTACTCGACGACCCGGAATCCGACCTATGACCGACGCTTTCATTTGTGATGCCGTCCGAACCCCCGTTGGCCGCTATGGCGGCGCCCTGTCGTCCGTTCGCCCCGACGACCTGGCCGCCATCCCCATTGCCGCGCTCCTTGCGCGCAATCCGTCGCTCGACCCCAAGGCGATCGACGACGTTTTCCTGGGCTGCGCCAACCAGGCTGGTGAGGACAATCGCAATGTTGCCCGGATGGCTGCGTTGCTGGCCGGACTGCCAGTCGATGTTCCCGGCGCCACGATGAACCGCCTATGCGGCTCGGGAATGGATGCGATCGGAATGGCCGCCCGCACCATCAAGGCAGGTGATTCGGAGCTGATCATTGCCGGTGGCGTGGAGTCGATGTCGCGGGCGCCCTTTGTGATGCCCAAGGCGGATTCGGCGTTCAGCCGGACGGCCGAGATCTACGACACCACCATCGGTTGGCGTTTCATCAACGCTCGCCTGAAAGAAAAGTACGGTGTGGATTCGATGCCCGAAACGGGCGAGAACGTCGCGGCGGACTTTAATGTCTCGCGACAGGACCAGGACAAATTTGCGCTGCGCAGCCAACAACGCACCGCCGCTGCCTACGCTCGTGGATTCTTCGAGTCGGAGTTGATTCCCGTTGAGATCCCACAGCGCAAGGCGAAGCCGCTGATCGTCTCTCGGGACGAGCATCCGCGTCCCGAGACGACGCTGGAGCAACTCGCCAAACTTTCCACTCCTTTCCGCGCCAACGGCACAGTGACAGCGGGCAATGCGTCCGGTGTGAATGATGGTGCGTGCGCGTTGATCATCGCGTCGGAGCAGGCGGCCAAACGGTTTGGTCTCACACCGCGCGCGCGGATCATTACGTCAGCTACCGCTGGTGTTGAACCGAGGATTATGGGAATCGGTCCGGTGCCGGCGAGTCGCAAGGCGTTGGGTCGTGCCGGCCTCGACATCGGCAAGATGGACGTGATCGAGCTCAATGAAGCCTTCGCTTCTCAAGGCCTCGCAGTCATGCGCGAGCTCGGCCTTCCCGACGACGCCGAGCACGTAAATCCAAACGGCGGTGCGATTGCGATTGGTCATCCGCTCGGAATGACCGGGGCGAGAATCGTCACCACAGCGATGTACCAACTCGCGGCGACACGGGGTCGCTATGCCCTCTGCACGATGTGCATCGGAGTAGGGCAGGGCATTGCGCTGATCATCGAGCGCCTGTGAGTTGAGGGCTGGCATTGCCTGCCGAGCGCCCGCCGCTACTGGATAGCCATACAGAATCGCAGGCGTGCGGACTGCCGCCTGCGGTTTCCGCCGAATTCCGCACGGTCAGCCGCGGCGGCAACTGTCAAAATGGCGTCCATGAAGATTGCAGTTCTGTTTGGCGGCACGAGCGAAGAGCGGGACGTCTCGATTGCGAGCGCCGCTCAGGTGATCCCTGCATTGCGCGGCCTGGGCCACGAAGTGGTGGCCATCGACACGGCGACCGGCCGTTTGCCGCCGAACGTGGAGCAGAAGATGCTCACGAGCGGCGTGGGGCCCGAGCCGCCGTCGCGAACGGCGCTCTCCAGCATGCGCGAGTCCGCGCTCACGCTGACCACAAACGCCAGCGATATCAGCGATGTCGATGTGGTTTTCCTGGCCTTACACGGTGGGGCTGGCGAAGACGGTCGCGTGCAGGCGGTGCTCGACCTTGCGGGTCTTGCGTATACGGGCAGCAACCACATCGCCAGTGCGACCGCGATGGATAAAGACCTGTCGAAGCGGCTCTTTCGCGCAGCAGGGGTTCCCACGGCCGACTGGTTGATGGCACCCGTGCTGGCGCACGACGTCAGCGAGACACTGGGCTGGCCGGTTGTGGTCAAGCCGAACAAACAAGGCTCGACGGTGGGATTGTCGATCGTCAGACAGGCGTCCGAGCTGGCGCCGGCCATTGCGCTGGCCGACCGATTCGACTCTGAAGTGATGGTCGAGCGATTTATTCCCGGCCGCGAGCTCACGGTCGGCATCCTCGATGGTGAGGCGCTCCCTGTGGGCGAGATCATCACCAAGGGTGAGGTCTTCGACTACGAGGCGAAGTACCAGAAGGGCGCGGCCCGCGAAGTGTTCCCCGCTGAGCTCGCTGCAGATTCCGCGGGGAAACTGCAGAGTCTCGCGTTGCGTGCGCACGCGGCATTGAAGCTCGGTATGTACAGCCGGATCGATTTCCGAATGGCTCCGGACGGCAAGTTCTGGTGTCTCGAGGCCAACTCGCTGCCGGGTATGACGTCCGGGAGCCTGTTGCCCCAGGCGGCCCGTGCCGCGGGCATCGATTTTCCCAAGCTCGTAGAGCGGATTTGCCGCGCCGCACTGGTCGGGCGTCGCTGAGCTCGCGCCTGTAGCGCGGCCGCCCGAGGCCCGCGTTACAATGGCACCATGTATGAGGTGGCGGCGAAAGGGTTCGCGAGAGAGGCGCAGGCGTACGCCCGCGGCCGCCCCGAATATCCCGTTGCTGTCGATCAATGGCTGCGCGACAGCCTGAAGTTGGATGAGAGCTGCACGGTTGTTGATTTGGGTGCAGGCACCGGCAAATTCACGCGCAGACTGCTCGCAACCGGAGCCAACATCATCGCCGTCGAGCCGGTGCACGAGATGTTGGCGCAACTCACCCGGATTCTGCCGGAGGTGGCGGCCCGCTCCGGCACAGCCGAGAACATTCCGGTCAACAACGGAGCGGTTGATGCGGTGGTGTGCGCCCAGGCCTTTCATTGGTTTGCCACGAAGGCGGCGCTCGCCGAAATACGCCGTGTGTTGAAACCTGGCGGCCACCTCGGTTTGATTTGGAACGTCCGCAACGAGTCTGTCGAGTGGTGCGCAGCGATGACGGCCATCATGGCTCCGTACGAGGGCGACGCCCCGCGTTTCCGCAGCGGTGAATGGCGGAAAGTCTTTCCGGCGGAAGGGTTCGGTCCCTTGCGTGAAGAGCGCTTCCGCAACGGTCACACCGGACATCCGGAGCAAGTGATCGTCGACCGGGTCCTGTCAACCAGCTTTATCGCGGCTCTCCCGCGGCCGCAACAGCATATCGTCGCCGCCCGGCTTCACGACCTGATCGCGACGACCCCCTCGCTCAACCGGCGCGAGGAGATCACCGTGCCCTATCAGACTGTTGTGTTCAGCTGCGCGAAGGATTGACCAGTCCCAGTCGGTCCGCGGACAGCCGATCCACCATCCAGCCCGGGTATTCGGGCGGCAGCGCGGAGACCTTGTCGAGAGCCGCCATCTGTTCGTCCGACAGCCTCAGGTCCACTGCCGCGATGTTGTCAGTCAGCTGCTCAACTGTCTTCGCGCCGATGATCACCGACGTGACCGGCGCTTTGTGCAGCAGCCACGCGATGGCGACTCTGGCCACGGATACTGCGTGGGCCTTCGCGATCGGCCGCATTGCGTCGATCACTTTGTAGGCCCGGTCCTTGTCCACCGGCGGGAAGTCGAACTGGACGCGTCGCGAGCCCGCCGGCCCTTCGGTGTCGCGCGAGTATTTGCCGCTCAACAAGCCGCCCGCCAGCGGGCTCCAGGGCAGGATTGCCAGCTGTTGATCGTTGCACAGAGGCACGATTTCCCGCTCCAGGTCGCGCCCGGCGATGGTGTAGTACGCCTGAACGCTCTGGAAGCGTTCGAAGTTGCGCCGCTCCGAGATCCAGAGTGCCTTCGCGATCTGCCAGGCGGCGAGGTTGCACACACCGATGTAGCGCACCTTGCCGGCCCGCACACAATCATTGAGCGCACTCAGGGTCTCTTCCATCGGCGTCAGCGCATCGAAGCCGTGCAGCTGGTACAGGTCTATATAGTCGAGCTTCAGGCGCTGCAAACTTTCGTCCACTGCGTGGAGGATGTGCGCCCGCGAACAGCCCGCCTGGTTGGGCCCCGGCCCCATCCGCTGGTGGAATTTCGTGGCCAGTACAAACTGGTCACGGGCAATTCCCAGGTCCCGCAAGGCCTGACCTGTCATAACCTCGGACCGGCCGCCATGGTAGACATCCGCGGTGTCGACAAAGTTGATGCCATGGTCAAACGCCGCGCGCACGATCTCATTGACCGCCGGCTGCTCCAACTTGCCAATCGCCCGGTACAAACCGTCGCCGGTGCCGAAGGTCATGGTCCCGAGGCAGAGCTCGGAGACGAGCAGGCCGGTATTGCCGAGTTTCTTGAGTCTCATCCGCATTCTCCGAAGGGACCGACAGCGCGCGGTCGCAAGCAACAAACGAGCCCGTACGGGCTCAATAGTCTAGACACCGGTGTCAATGACTGCCAGCTGCCGCAATGCGATGAGTATGACTATCAGAATGGCGGCGCCTTCGGTAAAGTCGCCATCAGGATTAGAACCGCGTGCGGTTATCGCGAGCGGTCCTCCACCGAATCGAGGGGGTGTCGGGTCGGGCCTTCGGGTCCGGCCTGGCACCTCGCGGTCCGACAGCCGCTGCAGGCCTAGTGGGTCCCCGAACGGGCCAACCGGCCGGATCGTTCCGCCTCAACCTTGGCGACTGCCGCGCCGACATCCATCGACACGGGCTGCGCTGCAGGTCCCGGGGTGCTTTTCAACAGCGACACAATCGAGTCGCTCGTCAACCGGCTGTTGGCACTGAGCAGCAGCGCAACAACACCAGTCACTTCTGCGGCGGCAACGGATGTACCGGATGCGAAGTCGTATTCGGCGCCGGGTCGCAATGTCATCACGTGCGTTCCGGGTGCGGCGAGTGTTGAGCCGTTGTGATCGCCGCCGGCATGTTCGCTATCACTGACGCCAATCACACCGTTGATGTTGGTGGGGAAGGAGTCAGCTTCGTCGGTGGAGGAGCCCACGAAGATCACTCCGCGCTTCAGACCGCTTTGCACCAACGCCGATAGCAGGGGGTCGGCTGGCCCCGCGATGCTCATGTTGATCAGCGGAATCCCGGCCTCGAGGGCTGCGGCTAGCGCCTGGGCCAGGGTAAATGTGTTGCAGGCGGCGGCGTCCGTGTTCGGGCTCAATTGCCAGCAGGCTTCGAATACTTCAATCCGCGCCTGTGGCGCGATACCGACGATTCCCACCTTGTTGTTCGCCACAGCCGCGATCAGTCCGGCCATGGCTGTCCCGTGCCGGTAGGAACCCGCCGTGGGCGGAGTGGGTGAGTTGGCAGGCACGAACGAACGGCTGCCTGAAATCCGGTCGCGCAAGTCGGGATGCTTGCTGTCTACACCCGTGTCGATCAGTGCAACCTTTACACCCGCACCCTGCGACCGCTCATGAGCCGCGGCGATGTCCAGTGAGACGAGGTTCGTCTGCAATCCATACAGCGGATCGTTGTAGGCTGCTTTGGTGCCGTCGCCGGGTGCGCTGGTCAGCGTGTGAAACTGCTGTAGCGGCTGTGCCAGTGTGATCTTTGGATCCTTCGTCAGCGCGGCCAGGACGTCGGCCACCGATCGCGCATCGGGGATCTCATACACAACGCAGTGCACTCCGAGGGCCTTGATGGGCCAGCTCGCTACCTGCTTTAGTGAGTAGGTGCTCGCAACGCGCTCTGCATTGTTGTGGGCGCTCTGGGCCACTCCGTAGGTGCCGCCGGTGTAGCGGCGGCCCGTTGTGCCTGCACGAGAAGCCGGGCGATAGGGGTCGTTTGCGAAAGTCACGACCACGAAGTGGTGGCCGGTATCGAATTGATCCGTGTCAGCCGAGGCGGGCGCGCTGATCCACGCTGACAGGACCAGTGCAGCTAGGGCGCTCGCACGCGCAAGTACGTGCATCAATGCTCCGACGCATCCGGCGCTCGCTGATCAGCCGGTGTGCCTTCGTCCCCGAGAGGCTGTACCCACAACACGCGTGGGTCGGTCCGCAGCCGCGCTGCAAGAGCCCGCAACTGCCTGCTGGCGGTTGCTGCCGGAGTCTCTCCGGCGACAACACCGACCGGCATTACGCCCCACTCTCCGGTGTTGCCGGGACCTTCCACGATCCGCGCCCCGCCCATTCGCAGCAGGTCTTCAACTTCTCCCATGGACAGGGAGCGGTCGAGAGCAATGTGCAGGACTTTGGGAGGCCCGACTGGAGGGTTGCTCATGTGAGTTGTGTAGAGCGGCTGCGACCAGCGATACGCCGTCACCATCATTCCGGTGATCCCGAACAGGATCAGAAAGCTGGCTGCCCAGGCGAGTCCCGGGGGCCGCCACAGTGATACGTGACCCAGGCGCGCGGTCAAAGAGCCAACGGCAAAGCGGCGACCCGCTGCACGTAGCTGTCGTACGGGCGTCTTGCGAGGCTGAGCCGCGCTGTCACCGTCGATACGGTCCATCAGCTTGCGGAAGGACGGGCCCGGTGCGTAGGTGACCCGGTCCGGCTCGGTGAATGCATTTCCCATGAGATGCTGAACTGCAAGCTCGCGCTCGCAGTCAGAGCAACGGCGCACGTGCTCTTCCGCCATCTCGCGCTCTGCCGGCGCCAGCCGGCCAGTCGCCAGCCAGGGCAGTAGAAGCCAGACTTCTTCGTGCCGGCTGCGTTCATCAAAAGCGATCATTTCCCACCTCGTGTCCCGGTAGGAGGAGCGCTACCACCCAACACGGGAAGCAGCTTCTGCAATTTCGCCCGCGCATGAAACAGGCGGGTCTTCACCGTGTTGACAGGACAACCCATAATTGCCGAAATCTCCTCGCATGAATAACCGAGCTCGTAACAGAGCTCAACGGCGAGCCGCTGCTCTACCGGGAGCTGTCCCAGGGCCTGGACGAGCCAGTCCCGCAACTCCTCCGTCCGCATCGGTTCGTCACTAGTAGGTAGCTGCAGCAGGACATCCAGGTTCTCCTGGGAACCGGCTCGTGCTGAGGAGCGGAACGCATTTCTCGCTCTTCGATAGGCAATGCCGAGAATCCAGGTGGATGGCTGGGAATCGCCGCGGAAGTCCCCGGCCTTCTTCCAGACGATCCAGAAAGTGTCGTTGATGACTTCTTCGGCGACGTCATAGCGCCTGGTCAGGCGCGTCAGGAAGCGGGCGAGCCGCCGATGGTAGAGATTGTAAAGCTCCTCAAACGCGCGCCGATCGCCCTGGGCGATCTTCGCAATGAGCTCCGACTCGCGGGCCGCTGATGCGCCGCTGCGGTAACCCGGCTCCGCCGCGACGGGCGTGCCATGTGTTTCGTTGTGTGTCGGGCCTCTCACGCTTCACATCCTTTACCGGTAAGTGTCGCGCGGGCGGGCGCGGGTTCAATAACAATTGATCAAAAATGCCAGCTCACAGATCCCGCGAACCGGCTTCCAGCCCGGCCGTAGGGGAAGAGTGCCTGCGCCCGATCCTGCGCGACGTAATAGCCTGCGTCCAGCCTCAAGCTCTTGAATTCAAAGGC